>DATKNE010000001.1:0-5303 GCA_035541515.1 Minisyncoccota bacterium
GAATGGCCTCCTCGCGGAGGCGAAGGACGAGAATGCGATTCCTTCCAATCGCAAGCAGCTCATGGAGGTCGAGCCGTTCGTCCGGATCGGACAAAGCATGTACGGCCACCCGCTCGGAGGCGACGTGTTCCCGACGGCGCGGCGCTGGCTAGAACGCTATGCTGACCGGACACCGAAAGCGCGAAATGCGTGGTCCGACAACCGGCCGCTGCCATCGTCGGTGGTTGAGGCGATGCGCTCCTCATGGCGTTCTCTGGCGCGTAAGGATCTACGAAAGTACGCGCGAGAGAACGGAGGGAGCATCTCGAGCGACGGGCGGTTCATCTTCAATTGTTTCGGAAACGCCTGCGACATCGCTATGTACCCGGAGGGAAGCCCTCGTGATGCGGAGATGCCGTCCAGATTCAGCTGTCATAACCTGGACGGGCCCATACAGCAGCTGACTTTGCTTGCGGGAGTCGCGGCGCTCTTCGATCTCATCTCGAGCGAAAACTAGGAAGGAACCTGAGGCTCGGCGCTTTTGCGCCGAGCCTTTCTTCATTCAAAGCGAAGATTCTGCTTCCGCGCGTTTCTTCAGATACACCTTGCCCGGGAAGCGCAGGTCCACGTAGTCGATGGAGCCGTCGGACAAGTTGAACTGCCCTTTGGCGGAAACGAGCGCGGCGAACGCCTGCTGTTCTGCGCCGAGCACGTAGGTGATGCGGGTGCCGCTCACGAGCACGTCGGACACTTCGTCGTCGTTCACGATGACGCTCGTCACCATCGAGCCGAGCGTGGAGAGCTGGCGCGCGAAGTCGAAGGTGGACGGGAGCACGTCCGCGTGCGCGATGCTGGCGCGTAGCGGCTCGGTCGAAGTCCCGCCGAGGAGCGGCACGTACACCTTGAACGGGTTCAGCGGCGTCGAGGAAGCGTCGGCGGCCGAGAACACGAACCCGTTCGCGTCCACGAGGTAGCAGTATTCGTCGACGCCTTCGGTCGGCGAGAGGCCGCACCAGCGCGCGACGGGCACTCGCATATCAGCCTTGACGATGATGCCGCCGAGCCCGTCATGACGGACCGAGACGGCGGCGATTTCCGGATGCGCGGCGAGGATGGCTTCCCGGATCGCGGAAGAAGGTATGAAAAACCCGGAATCGCGCGGGATGATGCCGAGATACGTCCCGGCGAGCGCGCTCTGCGCGAGCGTCGCGAGCGCGGGGTCCGCGCCTACGATGCCGATGTGCGAGATGCGCACGCCCTTCCGCCAGAGGCCGTAGTCGGCGAGGCCGGCAAGCACGAGGAGGAGGAAGAGGAGCCCGACGAGAAGCCGCCTGCGCAGGCGCTGCCTGCGCGCGCGAAGGCCCTGCCTGCCCATAGGCACGGCCCTACTTCCCCGGAGCGACAATGGTGTCCTTTCCGACATACGGGATAAGGACGTCGGGCACTTTCACCGTCCCGTCCGCCTGCTGATAGTTCTCGACGATCTGCGTGATGATGCGCGGCATCGCGAGCGCGGTGTTGTTGAGCGAGTGCGCGTACTTGAGCGAACCGTCCTCGTCGCGATAACGGATATTGAGGCGACGGGTCTGGAAATCGTGGAAATAAGACGAGGAGTGCGTCTCGCGATACCGGTTCTCCGAAGGCATCCACGCCTCAAGGTCATATTTCTTCACCTGGCCGAGGCCGAGGTCCCCGCCGCAGTTCACCACCACGTGGTAGTGGAGCTTGAGCTCTTGCAGCAGCTTTTCGGAATTCTCGGTCAGCGCCTCGTGCTCCTTGACCGATACCTCATGGCTCGCCTCGCACAAGACGACCTGCTCGTATTTCTCGAACTCATGCACGCGGAATACGCCCTTCTCGTCCTTGCCGTGGCTCCCGGCTTCGCGGCGGAAGCAGGGCGAGTACGCGAAATATTTCACCGGGAGCTGGGCTTTCTCCAGCGTCTCGTTCATGTGGTAGCCCATCGTGGCGACTTCCGCCGTACCCGCGAGGTAATCCCCGTCTTGCGTCTTGTAGAGGTCTTCCTCGCTCTGCGGAAGGTACCCGGTGCCCATGAACGGCTCTCGACGCACCAAGGAAGGGACGATGATGGGCGTGAAGCTGTCACGATTCATGAACCGCTCTTCCACGAAGCGCTGGAGCCCCCACATGAGGCGCGCGCCATCGTCTTTCAAGAACCAGCCGCGGAATCCGGCGACTTTCGTCCCGCGCTCGAAATCCGCCATGCCCAAGGATTGCATGAGCTCGAAATGCGGCTTCGGCGCAAACGAGAAGACCGGTTTCTCTCCCCAAGTGCGGATCTCCTTGTTATCGGCGTCGCCATCGCCCTCCGGCACGGACATGTCCGGGATATTCGGCACGGAGAGCATGAGCTTCTGCCACTCTTCCATGACGGGCTTCAGCCGCTCTTCGCTTTCCGCCATCCCGGCTTTGAGCTGGCGCATCGCCTCGAGAAGCTTCGTCTTCTCGTCGCCTTGCGCGCGCTGGATCTCGCTCGAGCGGCGGTTCTGTTCCGCGCGCTTGGCTTCCACTTCCGTCTGGAGCGCGCGGCGCTCTTCGTCCACGGCCATGAGGCGGTCGAGGTCCACCTCGATATGCTTCTTCTTCGCCCCTGCCTTCACGAGCTCCAGGTTCTCCCGGATGAATTTGATGTCGAGCATTGCCGCCCTAGTATACTGCACCCATGGAAGTCCGCGAATATCCCCGGACGCTGTGGCCCGCGGGGCTCCTTGAGATTCCCGGGCCGCCCGAGAAGCTCTGGATCCGGGGCGCGATGCCCGACAAGGATGCGAGGCGCCTGGCGGTCGTCGGCAGCCGCGCCCTCTCGCGCTACGGGAAAGAAGCGTGCGAGATGCTCATCGCGGGCCTTGCCGGATACCCCATCTCCATCATCTCCGGGCTCGCGCTTGGCGCCGATGCCTGCGCGCACCGCGCCGCGCTCGTCGCCGGCCTTCATACCATCGCGGTCCCCGGCTCGGGACTCGATGACTCGGTCATCGGCCCGAGAGCGAACCTCGGCCTCGCTCACGACATACTGGAATCCGGCGGCGCGCTCCTCTCCGAGAACGAGCCGCTTTCCGCGGCGCACAAGGGGAGCTTCCCGTCGAGAAACCGCATCATGGTGGGGCTCTCCCATGCGGTACTCATGATCGAAGCGGGCGAGAATTCCGGCACGCTCATCACCGCGCGGCTCGCGACCGAATACAACCGGGACCTCCTCGCCATACCCCACCGGATCGGCGACGCGCACGGCCACGGCCCCCACCGGTTCATCCGCCTCGGCGCGGCACTCGTCACCGAGCCCGCGCACGTCCTCGAGGCGCTCGGGATAGCGCCGCGCGACTCGGGGAACGCGGCGGGATTCGCGCCGAAGCTCGCCGGGACTGAGATCCTCGTCTGGGACGCGCTCGCCGAGCCCCTTGCGCGGGACGAGATCGTGAGGACGGTCGGCGGCAATCCCGGGGAAACCATGACCGCGCTCGTCGCGTTAGAGCTCGCAGGGCTCGTGAAGGAAGAGTTCGGAGCCTGGCGCCGCACATGACTGTCTATTCCTGGAACATGCTCTTCCGCAATCCCGACTTGTCGGGCGCGCTCGCATTCATCCGGAACGCCGAGTTCGACGTGTTCTGCTTGCAGGAAGTGCCGGAGCGATTCCTGTCGGAACTCGAGGCGCTCCCGTTCCATTTCGCGAAGGCGGTAGACGTCGAGCGTTTGTCCGGGGAGCGGCAGAAGGTGTACCTCGTGACGCTTTCCCGATTCCCTATCGCGAAGACGGGAATCGTCCCGTTCCCGGAGTATTGGGAGCGCCTCCCGCTCCGGTCCAAGGCGGCGGTCTACGCGCTCCGTCCCTTCCACTTCTCCCGCATCCGCGACCGCAACGGCTTCTGGACGGACCTGCAAGCCCCGCACGGCACGATCCGGGTATTCAACGTGCACCTCGTGCTCGCGCACCCGCGCTTCCGCATCGAGGAGCTCGAGCGCGCGATGCTCGAGCGCGACCCCGCGCTCCCGACTATCGTCTGCGGCGATTTCAACATACTCGAGTCCCCGCACATCACGCCCTTGAATTGGATACTCGGCGGGAGCATCCTCGACACGCTCCTCTTCCGCCGCGAGCGCGCGGAAATCGAGAGGCGGTTCTCCCGTCACGCCCTCACGAACGCCCTCTCCGGGCAGGTGACGCATCCGTTCTCGCGCTCCCAGCTCGACCACATCCTCCACTCCCCTCACTTCCGCACGAAACGCGCGGAAGCGCTCGCTGATTCGCGGGGTTCCGACCACCTTCCCGTGCGAGCCGAGCTTGACTATATATAGGTATGCACGCTATCAGTTAATCACGTGTCTAAGAAGCTGCTCATAGTCGAATCGCCGACAAAGGCGCGCACCATAGGCCATTACCTCGGCAAGGACTACGCGGTCCTCGCCTCGGTGGGCCATGTCCGCGATCTGCCCAAATCGAACAAGGACGCCGTCGATATCGAGGACGGCTTCGTGCCGCGCTATGTCATCCCCGCCGAGAAGCGCGAGGTCATCGAGAAGATACGGCGCGCGGCCGATTCGGCCGACGAGGTATACCTGGCGACCGACCCTGACCGCGAAGGCGAGGCTATCGCGTGGCACATAAAGGAGGTCGCCGGCCTCAAGAAGCCCAAGCGCGTGGTCTTCCACGAGATCACGAAAGCGGCGATCGAAGAGGCGCTCGAGCATCCGCGCATGATCGACGAGCACCTCCGGAAGGCGCAGGAAGCCCGCCGCGTCCTCGACCGCATCGTGGGCTACGACCTCTCCGGCCTCATCTGGAAGAAAGTACGCTACGGCCTCTCCGCCGGCCGCGTGCAGTCGCCGGCGCTCCGCATCCTCGCCGAGCGCGAGCGCGAGATAAAGGCGTTTATCGCGGAGACCTATTTCGTGCTGTCTGCCGAGTTCAAGGCGAAATCCGGCAATTTCCCGGCGACCTGCGTCGAGGAACCGAAGACCAAGGAAGAAGCCGACCGCATCGTGAACGCCGGCCGCGCCGCGTCGTGGAAGGTCGCTGACGTCACCGAGAAGTCGGAAGAGCGCAATCCGCGCCCGCCGTTCACCACGTCGACCTTGCAGCAGTCCGCTTCGACGCGACTTGGGTTCGCGCCGTCGCGCACGATGCGCGCCGCGCAGAAGCTCTACGAAGCAGGCCACATCACCTACATGCGCACCGACTCGGTGAATCTCGCGAAGGAAGCCGTCGCGAAGATGGCGAGCGTCGTCGAGCAGGAGTTCGGGAAGGAGTACCTGCAGGTGCGCGCCTACAAGACGACGAGCAAGAACGCGCAGGAAGCGCACGAGGC
>DATKNE010000002.1:0-8839 GCA_035541515.1 Minisyncoccota bacterium
AGCCCTGGACCAGAACCCTGTCTCGTCGATGATCCCGTCCATCGCTTCGCCAGACGACGTATTGCGGCCAAGACGCAACGGTCCGCTTCCGTAAGCGATCGAGCCATGCGCCCATGCGGTTGGGCCAGTATCAAGAGCGCCGTTTATATAGATACTCAGATTGGAACCATCGAACACATACGTCAACATATACCAAGTCCCGGTGCTCAACGTCGTCGTGGATTCGATGCCGTCGAAGTCAGAACTGTAATTCATGTTGAAATATGGATGAGCTGTCGATGTGATAGCAAATTGATAATCCATGTAAGGAGAGGACCAGCCCGAGCCGTGGCTCTTAACAAGAATCTGCGGCGCACCCGAGAAGCTCGATACTTTCACCCATGCATTCATGGTGAAAGCGCCGGAGGGTTCCAGATTTGACGGAACGCTCGTGATGTCGAGATACTCGCCAGAACTCCCATCAAGACTTGCTCCATTGTTAATTTTCGCCGATGCGAATGGCGTAGAACCCTCATTTGTTAGGGTGTTTCCGCCAACGGAATCCGTCGCATTCCCGCTCGATTCATCCAGTTTCCAGTAAGAAACGAGACTGTTAACGAGTGCGCTGGCAGTTTTGAAGTTGGCGTGATACGAACCCAGGTAGTGCGTGCCGTCATAGACGAATGACGCCATATCCGTTGCATTTGCAGAAGACGTGACGCTTGGTGTGGTGGCATTCTCCCAAATCACAGAATTCGGCCAGCTAATAGTTCTCCCGCCAGTGCCGTCCTGATTGATGATGAGCTTGTATTCACCGCCCGCTTCCCCATTCGTGAAGGTAAACGTCTTGTTAGAGGTAAGCGTAGTTGCCTGAACATTTGCGTCATTCCAATCAATCGTCGATGAAGTTGTCGACGCGAGCCGGCTATAAAACGCGCCGGACACGTCGAGCCGGGCTTGTGGGCTTGAGTTCCCGATTCCGACATTGCCCTGATCATCGACGAAGAAATAACTTGCACCGAACGCTACGAGCGGAGTCAAACCGAGCACGACGAGCGCGGAGATGACTGCTGACCCGAGTTTGTGTTTCATGGAGAAAAGCGAGTTTATAAAAACCAAAACAATTATGCGGTATTCCAACTGAGGCGCAGCGGACATTCGCGCTGTGGATACTGGGGATACTGTGGATTACTGCCGGCCCTCCATCATAAAAATCTCCGGTCAATTCGGTGCTCTCCGCCCCCGTAACCATAGGACCATTTGGGGTGGTTATAGATGATACGATGACGGTGTTTCCGTCATCCTTATTTTATGTATTCGACCCTGAAAGAGAGGTTCGTCGCGCTCCTGCGATGGACCGAGCGCTATACCAAGACCGACATGGTCTACCTCACCAAGGGTAGCTTCTGGATCGCTGTCGGGCAGGTGGTCTACGTGCCGACCGCGCTTCTCCTATCGGTCGCGTTCGCGAACCTGGTGCCGAAAGACGTCTATGGCACGTACCGGTTCATACTCTCCCTCGCCTCCATCGTCGGCGTGTTCGCGCTCACGGGCGTGGATACGGCTATCCCGCAGGCGGTGGCGCGCGGATACGAGGGAGCAGTCCGCCAAGGCTTCAGGACGTACCTCAAATGGAGCTGGATGATGATAGCCGCTGGCGGCGTTCTTGCCGCGTACTACCTCTTTCATGGCAACACGACAATCGGCTACGCCATCCTGATTGCCGGCGTCACGCTTCCGGTGTTTTCTGGCGCGAGCCTCTACAGCGAATTCCTCATCGGGCGCCGGGAATTCCGTGTGAACGCGCTTCTTTCCATCTTCCAGACGCTCTTCCCTGCCGTGATCATGCTCGCGACGATGCTTTTGGTGCCCGATACGCTCGCGCTCATCACCGCATACTTCGTCGGCACCATGGTTTCGGCGCTTCTCCTCTATTTTTTCGTCATACGACGCTACCACCCGAACGCGAGAATCGATCCGGAGAGCACACGCTTCGGATTCCATGTGAGCTTCGCGAATTTTCTCGCTGTGACGGCCGATCAGCTCGACCGCCTCTTGGTGTTCCATTTCTTCGGGGCTGCCCAGCTTGCCGAATACTCGTTCGCCATCGCCATTCCTGAATATCTGCGTAGCGCGACCAAGGCCGTGAACACGCTCGCGACGCCGAAATACGCGGTGCGCGAACGGGTGTCGTTCCGACATACCATCCTGCAAAAAACGTTCTTGCTCGTCGGAGGGCTCGCTATAGTCGCGCTCGCGTACGCGCTCTCGGCGCCGTTCATCTTCCGCGTCTTCTATCCTCACTACCTTGCCTCGATCCCGTACTCCCAAGTATATGCGCTCGCGATCCTGGGCGGCGGCACGATGCTTTCGAACGCCGCGCTCACGGCGCAACGAGCGGTGCGGGAGCAGTACCTTACCGTGACGGCGAACAACACGGTACGCATCGTGCTATTGATCGTACTCACGCTCTACTTCGGATTGTGGGGCACCATAGTCGCACGCATCCTCGGGAAGCTGTCCGCTGTCGTGGTAAACGTCAGTTTCGCGAGAAGTATGGGTGTCAAAGATAATTAACCTGGCCTCGGGGATTACTTTTCGTTTTTCGGAACATACACGAGCTGGCCGGCAGCAAAGAGATTAGGCCAGATTTTATTGAGGATGGGGATGCCGCGATACGGGATGATGCGGTAGTTCGAGAACCCTTGGGCGCCAAGCCACCAGCGCATGTCGCGGATGGTCCAGAATCGCAGGTGTTCTCCTGGGTGCACGATCCACTGCGCCGGGACTTTCCCGAAAAAGAGCCGGAAGCGATGCTTCAGATAGCCGGTATTGGGAACTGAGAAAAAGATGCCGCGGCGGGCCTTCTCTTTCAGGCTCTCGAGCAAGATTTCCGGGCGCGGCAGATGCTCGAGGATCTCGAACAAGAGAAAGTAGTCGGCCGACTCAATGTCCGCATACGCGTTCGCGTCGCGCAAATCAATGCGCTTCGCGCGTATGCCGTCGCCTTCCGCGTCCGCAAGCGAGGCCGAATCATTGTCGTACGCCGTCGCTTCGGATACGGGGAGGCGGGACTTCAAGTATCGCAGCATCGCGCCGCCGCCCGAGCCGATGTCTCCGATGGAGAACGGCCCGGCGCTTGATTCCAAGGCGCTCTCGACGATACGCGCGCGGCTCATTTGCCACGGACGAAGTTTCGAGAGCCCGTCCGGGCGACGAGCCTTCCAATACTCGCCCTCCTGCTCATCAGAAAGAATCCGCTCGCGCGGATATGCGAAGAGGTCGCGATAGGTGTTACGGGCGCGCGTGAGCATGTTTTTGAATGAGGCCGTTGACCGAGTCTTTGAATTGCATCGGCGCTTTGAGGCGTCGGCTGCGCTCGTCTACCACAGCATCGGGTAGATTCGCTATCCGCGCAAGCGCGCCCAAGATGTCCGACTCTTCGGGCGAGAGTGGCTCGGCGAGCCCTTCTTCGGCCATGGAGTTTTCAGGCACGCCCGGCGCGCGCAGAAGCGCGACCGGAATGCCTCGCGCGCAAAGCTCATACAACAAGGTGGTGTAGCTTCCAAGCGCGACCGAGACCTCTCCCTGATACGAATCGAGTTCTCGCACGAGCTCGGTGCCTATCGGCAAGCCGTACCGCGCAAGTTGCTCATGCACGTCCCTATCAAGACGCGGCTTGAAGAGGATGCGCGCACGGCTCTCGGAGAGAGTCTTCAGGATCCTTTTCATGAGCTCGAACGGCCCTTCCGACTCGAACGGTACGAGGACCGCGAGCGGCGCTTCGGGTCTGCGCCGGAGAGCATCGAGCGCGGTCGGATTTCCTGCGATGAGGACGGCCTCGTCGGGAAACACCGCATCGAGAGACGAAAGCGCCCGTTTCCAATGCTCGTTCCATACGAGCATGGCGTCCGCACGCTCGTACTCCCCTTCGATTCCAGGAAAGCGCCTCCAGCCCGCATGACGCTTCGTGAACTGGCCATGCTGGACGGCGTAGCTTGGCACGCCGGCCGAATGAAGCGCGTTCACCGCGTCATGATAGTGCCGGGTATCGTCGACGAGGAAGGCCACGTCGGGACGGGCGCGCTTCAGGAGGCGCTCGAGCATGCGCGCGCGAAACGCATGCCGCGGGAGCGATCCGAGGTATTTCGAGACGACGGCTTTCATGAACGCCTGTTCTTCGGGCGTACCGGGAGGAAGCGCGCCGAATGAGAGCGCGGGCGACGGCTCGCGGAGTCCGGGTACCAGCTGCTTCAGCCGCCACAGGAGGTCGAAGGATTCGAGGTAGAGCGCGCTCCGCCCCCGCAGGACGAATCCGCGCCAGAACTCGTCAATCGTCGTATGGAAGCACTCGATGAAGCTCGTGCCCGTTTCTCGCAGCGCGGCATACACCGGAGCGATGCGCGCGTCGCTCTGTGAGATGGGATCGCTCGCCTTATCTATGGAAAACACGAAGACGCGCGGACGCGCGAGAAGCATCCGCGCCGAGGCATACGCCGTTATAAGGAGAGCCGCGAAGCCGAGGAACGGAGTCCGCGTGCGCGTTGACCGCTCCTCTGCAGACCGCTTCCCCGCGTAGAACGAAGGGATGTCCGCGAACAAAAGCGGCTGCTGGAACCGCTGCCAGACGAGCACGCCGTCGTTGCGCCACTCCCGCACCGGCACGCCATTGACCACGACCGCGTTCACGCGGTCGAGGAGGTCCTGTTCGCGAGCGAGGTCCCGCCCCATCATCGCCGGCAATGGTAGCACGATACCTTCGCCTCCGCGCTCGCGTATACTGAAGTATATGTGCGGCATAAACGGCTTTTCAGGAGCGGGCGACTTGCCCGCGATGCAATTCGCGCTTTCTCATCGCGGTCCGGATTTCGCGGGCGAATGGCGCGACGGGAATCTCACGCTCGGCCACCGCCTCCTTGCCGTCCGGGACGCTGCGGAAGCGTCTCGCCAGCCGGTGAAAAAGAGCGAGAGCCCTTGGGTCCTCGCTTTCAATGGCCAGCTGTACAACATGCGCCACATGCGCGCGGAGCTTGGCCCCGCATTCGCGAGCACGGAGCTCGACACGACGCTTCTGTACGGTCTCATCGAGAAGCACGGCTGGGATTTCGTGCGCCATATCGAAGGGATGTATGCGATCGCGCTGTATAACGAGCGGGAGAAGGTACTCAAGCTCTACCGTGATCCGGCCGGACAGAAGCCCATGTATTTCAGCACCAAAGACGGGCGCATAGCGTTCAGTTCGGAAATCCGCGGGCTTGCGGCTCTCGGCATTCCCACGGACCGCCCGGACGACGTAGGACTCGCGTGCGCCCGCGCGATCGGCTACATTCCCGGCCGAAAGACTCTCATACAAGGCATCTCGAAGCTCGGGCCGGGAGACATCCTGACCGTCCGCTTGCCGGGAGGCGAAACAGCGTGGGAAACGATTCCGCACGGGCGCGAACGCGTGTTTGAGGGCGAGCCCGCGGGAGTGATGCGCGAGCTCATCACCGAGCACCTCGCGAGCAAGCAGAAAGTATCGCTGAATCTCTCTGGCGGACTCGATTCTTCCCTCATCCTCCACGAGGCCCACGCCGCCGGCCATGCGCTCCATACCTACACCACGTTCTTCGAGAGTTCCGACGAGCGCACGAACGAAGACGCGCTCATCGCGCGCAAGCTCGCGAAAGACTACGGCACGGATCACACGGAAATCGTAGTGACGCGCGACTCGTTCCTCGAGCTGTTCGAGGACGCGTACCGGCTCATCGAGGAACCCAACTACAACATCTCCCTCCCCGTCTACCTCGCTACGGCGAGGCGCGAGGGCGTCCACGGAGACGGCAACCGCGTCGTGCTCTCAGGAGACGGCGGCGACGAGCTTTTCGGCGGGTATCCGTTCTATCAGGAAGGACTGAAGTACGCCGCTCTCTTCTCCCGATATCCGCAGTGGCTCGTGCAGGGATACAAGCGCGCGCGCGAAGGCTTGTGGTGGCGTTTCGACGATCCGGTCTCGATCTGGCTTCACTCCAAGCTCTTCCCGGATGGGACCCCCTCGGAGGTGCGCGAGCGACGCGACACGACGCTCGCCTATCTGCGCGAATCCCTTCCCGCTTCGTACGCCGCTCGCAAGAAGGACCCAATCCGCGACCTCATGCTTCTCGATCGCGCGTTCTGGCTGGCCGGTGAGAACTTCATCCGTACCGACAAGCTCTACATGAGCGAATCCATGGAGATGCGCGCGCCCTTGGCCTATGAGCCGCTCCGCGCGTATTTCGATGCGCGCCTTTCCGATTCGGATTACCGCGCGGATGGTTCGAACAAGGCGTTCCTCCGAGAGCTCTACGACGGAAAGCTTCCCGATTATGTGACGAAGCGTTCGGCCAAGACCGGATGGCGGGCGCCTGCAGGCGCCTGGTGGGGCGAAGAGATGCGCGCGCGATATCTCGGCATCCTGGATGGCGCAAAGCGCGGGGGGGCTATAGACTGGACGGCATTGCGCGACCGGGTCGCATCCGCGGAATCCTGGCCCGGCAAGCGCATGCATCTCTACCTCTCCCTCGCCATCCTCTCCCGCACCTACGGACTCCCTCTATGAACCGCGGCATCTTCATCCAGGCCAATCGGAAGCAGTACCTCGGCGCGCTCATCGCGAAGCACGCGATGGAAACGCGCGGCAAGGCCAAAGAGCACGGCATCCTGGTTTCGATCATGCTCGTAGAGGAGATGCCGGCGTACATGAAATATGCCGGCATGCGCTACCAGCGCAGGGGCGAGATGCGTACGCATGATCCGGCGGACCTGCAATTCTTCACGCTCTCGCGCTTCGCGCCGCCAGAGCTCATGCACTATGAGGGTCGTGCGATCGTCATCGATCCGGATATATTCGCGCTTGCGGACGTCGCCCCCTTGTTCGATCTGGACCTCAAAGGCAACGCGCTCGCCGCGTGCCCTTCCAAGGGCGGCTTCGACTCAAGCGTCATGGTGCTCGACTGCGCGAAGCTCCGGCACTGGAGCATCGAGAAAATCCTCGGAGCGCTCAAAGACGGCACCGCTGACTATGACGACTGGATGCGGCTCCGGAAGGAATCCGTCCTGCCGCTTTCTCGAGATTGGAACTCGCTCGATCATCTCACGGACGAAACCAAACTCCTTCACACGACCAATCGCCTCACCCAGCCCTGGAAGACCGGCTTGCCTATCGATTTCACCCGCAACAAGATGCCGAAAATCTTCGGCATCATCCCGCGCGAGCCGATACAGAAGATGTTCGGATCATATGCGACACACTATCAGCCGCACCCAAACACGGAGATTGAGAGGCTTTTTTTCACCCTTGCACGCGAGGCAATCCAGGACGGCGCAGTCAGTCGCAACGCGCTTCAGGCCGAAATAGCGGCCCGACACGTGCGCCCTGATCTGCTCGAACGCGTATCCTAGGTTTTAACATCTTATGAACCGAGTCAAGCGCTGGTTGATGCAGATGCTCATGGCCAAGCCCTCGATGTACTCGAGCTCGCTCGTTGCGAACGTGCTCGGCATGCAGTTCTTCCGACGCTTCGTGTTCTGGCTCCACCGCGTCGTGCGCGTGCCCAAAGGCACGCCGAGCGAATACTGCGCCGTCCTAGCCGCTCTCAAGAAAGACGGCTACTATCTCATCCCGGACTTCTTGCCTGCGGAAGACCACCTGCGGCTCCAGGCCGAATACGCCCGGCTTGCATCTGAATTCGCTGTCGACCACTCTGCCGTGCCTTTGCCGCGCGTCTCCGGCATGAGCCTCCATGACCGGCGCATCGAGCGTTCAGTCGCGGATGTTTTCCTCGACCACCCCCTCTTCCCTGCCGTTGCCCGAGCGTTCCTGAACCGCACGTATCACTTCCCCATGCAGGGATTCTTCACCCGCATCGAGTGCGACGCAGACGAGCTCTCGCTCCCTAAGAACGGCGGCACGAACAACCTGCATTTCGACGCGCCGACGCGCGTGCTCAAATTCTTCTATCTCGTGAACGATGTCACGGAGGCGCAGGGCCCGCTCACCTACTGCGTGGGTTCGAACCGTCGTTCGCTGAAGCAGCTCTGGCTCGAATACAAGCTCTCGATCCGCTATGCGAAGAACCGCACCAGCATGATGCACGGCGGCGAATACCGCGACGGCGACCCGTGGGTGAAAGTGACGTCCGAGGAGATGCGGGAAGCGGGGCTCGTCGAGACGCCGGTCGTGGGCAAGGCGAACACGCTTATCATCGCGGACGTCGGAGGATTCCATCGCCGCGGCACGTTCCGCGTCCCCGGCGAGCGCACTACGGTGGAAATAAATTACCGGAATATCGAGTGCCTCCGGAACGACCTCTACCCGCTCGAGCAGTTCCTGCGAAAAATCTTGGGGCGGCCTGCTGCCGGCGCCGGGATGGCGATTCCTGCCACCGAAGCGCAGTACTAGACGAGCGAGCGCAGCCGCGACCGCAAGCGTTGGATCGCCGGATAGAACGGAAGCGTGCGTGCCCATTGCTTGAGGCGGCGCGTCAGATCGCTTTCGGGGATGCGCGCCGGATAACGCCGCTTGTAGCGCGGCAAGACCTGGATCTTTTCCTGGTCGATGGGCAGCTTGTGCCAGACGAGCCGCGTAGTACCCGCAAGGACGAGCGTCCCGTCATACAGCTGGAACAGCTTCGTCTCGAGCGACCGGTCGACGCGCACGTCGCAGAGCTCGTTGCTCTCGAGGCCTAATTTCGGGTATTCGGCCGCATCGATGAAGAAAAGATTGGTGGACGTCGCGGCGACGAGCTCGTAGCCCTTTTCGCGCCCGAGCTCGACCAAGGCGCGCGCGGAAGAGCCTTGGAACACCGACATGTCGCGCGGTTGCACGAAACGCACTTCGTCG
>DATKNE010000003.1:0-2418 GCA_035541515.1 Minisyncoccota bacterium
GGGCGGCGTGAGCATCCCACCCATAATAGCCCGCACGAGCGGGTCCGGGCAATCGTTTTCGGATGGGGATTCTGGCCGGGACGCTACCCGTATCGCGGGACGGCGGAAGCGGCGGTATGCGAGATGCGGATGTCGCCGAAGCCCTCGTGCTGTTCTGCGGCGACGGCTCCTTGCTTCACGAGCTCGAGAAGCGCCAGGAACGAGACGATGACTTCCACCTTCTCTTTCGCGGACCCCGCGAATTCCTTGAACGAGAGCGTCATCGCGGTCTGCACGCGCTTCGCGAGCCGGTCCATCATCTCCTCGATGGTGACCATCGGCTTCACGCGCACCTCGGGAAGCTTCTCGGCTTCTTCGCGGGCGGCAAGCACGCGCGCGAGCGCTTCGGCGAGCGCGCCTGTCGCCAAATCGCGCGCGGGAGCGAACTGCGCCTCGGGCTTCCGCTCCCCTGCGGCAAAGAGCCGCTGTCTGCCATAGATGCGGCCGAGCTCGCGCGCCGCCTCGCGGACCTTCTCGTATGCCTCGAGCCGGCGCTTCAGGTCGTCCACGTCGCCTTGCTCTTCTTCGGTGAGGGCGAGGTCGGGAATGAGCGACTTCGACTTGATGAGGAGCAGGGTCGCCGCTATCTGTATGAAATTGGCGGTCTCCTCCACCGGGAACGCATCCTGCGCGCGCACGTGCTGGATGAAGTCGTCAGTGATGTTCGAGAGTGCGAGGTCGTTCACGAGGAGCTTCCTTGCTTCGATGAGGTCGAGCACGAGCTCGAACGGTCCCTGATAGGACTCGGTAGCGATGGAGAAATTCGTCCTAAGCGTCTGTGGGTTCATCCGGGGTCGTCGACGAGAGCAGCACGTCGATGCGGTTCATGTCGCGCGGGAACAAGGTCGCTTCCTTCACGTTCTCAAGGTCGAGCATCTTCATCGTGAGCCGCTCAAGTCCGGTCGAGCACCCGCCGTGCGGCGGCATGCCGTACTTGAAGGCCTGCAGGTAGAACGCGAAGTGCTTCGGGTTCATACCCCGTGATTCTATGCGCGAGACGAGCTCGTCATAGCGGTGGATGCGCTGAGCGCCGCTGTTTATCTCGAGCCCGCGGAAGAGGAGATCGAATCCGCGGGAATACGGGGCTTCCGACGGATCCTCGTACGTGTAGAACGCGCGCTTCTTCGTCGGGAACCGCGTGATGAAGACGAAGTCGGAACCGTGCTCCTGCTTCGCCCAGTCGCAGATGGCGCGTTCCTGCGCGGGCTCAAGGTCAGGCTCTTCCGGCGCGCCAAGCGTCGCGTGCGCCTCCTTGAGAGTGAGGACCGGGAACGGCTTCTCCGGCACGAGCGGAAGCTCGGCGCCGACGGCGGCGAACTGGTCCGCGCAGGAGCCAGCCATCGCTTTCGCTACGTCGCGCATCACCTGCTCGAGCACGAGCATGACGTCCTTCTCGTCCTTGATGAAGCCCATCTCGAAATCCATCTGCGTGAGCTCGGAGATGTGCCGGGTCGTCGCGCTCTTCTCCGCGCGGAAGATGCGGGCGATGGTGAACACGCGCTCGAATACGCCGGTCATGATCTGCTTGTAGAGCTGAGGCGAAGTGGCGAGATTCGCCTTCTGCTCATTGAAATACTCGACTTTGAAGACCTGCGCGCCTCCTTCCGCGTCGCTTCCGACGAGAGCGGGCGCCTGGAATTCCGTGAATCCCTGGCGGATGAGCGAGGCGCGGTAGGCCTCGACGAGCTTCGCCTGCACCTTGAAGATGGCCTGTTCGCGCGCGCGGCGGAGCGTGAGCGGCCGGTAATCGAGCAGGGTCTCGAGTGTGAGCTCGGTCTCGATATCGAACGGCAGGGTCTCGGCCGGATTCAGCACTTCTATGGACTTGATCTCGAGCTCGATGGCGCCATTCACCTTCCCGGCCTGCACGTTCTTCTCGGGGCGCTTGTTGACTACCCCGCCCACGCGGACGATGAATTCGCCGCGACACTCTTTCGCGGTCTCCATCGCTTCGGAATTCGGGAGCACGACGCCTTGCACGACGCCCGTGCGGTCGCGGAAATCGAAGAAGACCATCTTTCCTTGGTCGCGCCGCACGTCTACCCAGCCGGAAATCGAAACCGTCTCGCCGACGTGCTGATTGAGCTCCCCGATGAGCGTGCGGTCCATATGAAAATGATTATGCCACGCCGATAGCTTCGCGAACGATACGCATCTTCGCCTCCGCGACGGCTTTGGCCTTCTCCCTTCCCTTCATGAGCGTGTCGTCGACGATAGACGGGTTCTCTTTCAGCTCGACATATTTCGCCCGAATGCTGGCGAAGTATGCCGTGAGGTCGGCGATGAGCGCTTCCTTGAGCGCCTTGTAGTTGCCGCGGTTGTTCTCGTAGAGCGACATGAGCTCGCCCTCCGCCTTTACGAGCTTGTGCATGGCGTAGA
>DATKNE010000004.1:0-5502 GCA_035541515.1 Minisyncoccota bacterium
AGAGGTATTCGACCGCATCCCGCTGTCGCAACTCGGGCACGTCTGGTTCCTCGAGCACGTGACGGCGGAAGACGCGCTCTTCTACGCAGTCATGAAGCGCGCGATCGACCTGGTCGGCGGGTTCGTCATGGCAGTTGTCACGATTGCCGTCGCACCGTTCATCTGGATCGCAAATCAGGTTGAAGGGCCCGGCCCGCTCTTTCTCCGTCAGGAACGTTTCGGACGGTTTGGCGAACGAATTATCTGCTACAAGTTCCGCAGTATGCGCCAGGACAAGAGCGCATCGAGCGAATGGACCGTAGAAGAGAAGCGCGACAATCCCATTACGAAAGTGGGCGCTTTCCTGCGCAAGACTTCTCTCGATGAGTTCCCGCAATTCCTGAACGTGTTCAAAGGCGAAGTCTCGCTCGTAGGACCCCGAAACGACATCCTTGGCCTCGGCAAGCGGCTCGAAGAAGCCCTCCCGTATTACGAGGCGCGCTACCTCGTGACCCCCGGCATCACGGGCTGGGCGCAGATCAATCAGCGCTATGAGCCCGGCAACGCGTCTCCGCAATCTATCGAAGAGACGAAGGTACGGCTCGCGTACGACTTCTACTACCTGAAGCATCGCTCCTTGGGCCTCGATATCGTCATTGCGCTCAAGACTGTCAAAAGGATGTTCTTCAGGGTATCCTCGTGGTAACTCATTCGATCATGAACGGAAAACATACAGTTCTCGTCACGGGCGCGGCAGGATACATAGGCTCCATGCTCGTCATGCGCTTCGCCAAGCGCGAGGACGTCGCGCACGTCGTCGGCATCGACAAGGAACCGTGCCCCGAGCTCCTTCGTTCGCTCAAGAACTACACGCACTTCACGACGAATACCGCCGACGACTGGGAAGAGAAGGTGCGCGCGCATCACCCCGACATCGTCATTCATACGGCCTGGCAGATCCGCGAGCTCTATGGCGCACAGGACATGGAGTGGCAGTGGAACATCGGCGGCTCTGATAAGGTCTTCGACTATGCGTTTGGCGAGAAGGAAGTCGAGCGGCTCGTCTATTTCTCGACCGTCGCGTCCTACGGCGCGTTCGCGGACAACTCCGTCGAGCATCTGTTCACCGAGAACGAGCCCTTCCGGAAGACGCAGTACCTCTATGCGGAAGAGAAGCGCGTCGCCGAAGAGCGCTTGAAAGAGAAGTACGAGAAGAGCGACAAGCATGCGATGGTGGCCATCGTGCGACCGGCGGCCATCACGGGCCCGCGCGGCCGCTTCATGCGCATCCGGTTCGGGCTGCAGTCCACGCTCGCCGGGCAGATGAAAGGCGGCATCTATTCCGTCATTTCGGCCATGGTCTCGTTCGTGCCGGTCACGCCGAAATGGCTCCGCCAATTCATCCACGAGGACGATGTAGTGAATATCGTCGAGCTCCTCGCCTTCGGGCCGAAGCTCGAAAGCGGCTACGAAGCATTCAACATCTGCCCTCCGGGACCGGTCGTCCGCGGAACCGATATGGCACAGGCGGTAGGGAAGAAGGTGCTGCCGGTTTCTCCGTGGATGGTCCGTCTCGCCTTTTTCTTCTTCTGGCACCTCTCGCGCGGCAAGGTGCCGACCGGGAAAGGCGCATGGAAAGGCTACTCGTACCCGATTGCGGTGGACGGGAGCAAGCTCACGCGCATGACGGGCTACCAATACCAGCATCAAGGGCTCGACGCATTCCGCTACACCGACGGCGAATACGAGTCCTACGTGCCGGAACCGATGCGCCGGCACGCAAAAGGCAACGCCTAGGCGACTCGCGCAAGCCCTCGCTTTTTTACCCGTCTTGTTTATACTCCTCCCATCATGACTCGCTATCGGGTGTACGCCGCCATTGCCCTTATCGCGGGCATTTTGCTTGCCTATTTCGTATGGGCGACGCAAGCCAATCCGGACAGCTCCTACCGCTTCAAGCTCGGTCTCGACCTCGCCGGCGGAACGGAGCTCGTCTACAAGGCCGACATGAGCCAGACGGCCGCGGGCGAGCGCTCGGGCGCCCTCGCCGCTCTTCAGGGAGTCATCGAGCGCCGCGTGAACCTCTTCGGCGTCGCCGAGCCCTTGGTGCAGACGGAGCAGGCGAGCGCGCTTTCAGGCACCACCGAGGACCGCCTCATCGTGGATTTGCCGGGCGTGACCGACATCAATGCGGCAGTCGCCGCCTTGGGCGCGACGCCGACCTTGGATTTCGAGCTCGCCACTTCTACGAAGACCGGTACGACCACGAGCGTGAAATATGTCCCCACCGGGCTCACTGGCCGCTACCTCACTGGCGCCTCGCTCGCCTTCGGCAGCGGCGCTACCTCCGGCCTCTCGGCGCCGCAGATACTCCTGCAGTTCAATAGCGACGGCGCCGCGCTTTTCGAGAAGATCACGAAGGAGCATGTGGGCGAGACGCTCGCCATCTTCCTCGACGGGCAGGTGATTTCCGCGCCGGTCATCCAGGAAGCTATCCCGGGCGGGAAGGCGACCATCACCGGCAACTTCACGGCGGCCACCGCGCGCGATCTCGTGAGGAACCTCAATTTCGGCGCGCTTCCGGTGCCGATAACGCTCGAGAGTTCGTCCGCGGTCGGTCCGACCTTGGGCGCGGCGGCTATCGCCGCAGGCGTCATGGCTGGCATCATCGGTTTCGCGCTCGTCGCGCTCTTCATGCTCGCGTGGTACCGCCTCCCCGGCCTTGTCGCGGTGATCGCGCTCTCGGAATACGTGGCCTTCATGCTCGCGGCCATCAAGTTCGTCCCCATCACGCTCACGGCGTCCGGTATCGCGGGTTTCATCATCTCGGTCGGCATGGCGGTGGACGCGAACGTGCTCATCTTCGAGCGCACCAAGGAGGAGTTGCGTTCCGGGAAGAATCCCCGCGAGGCGGTGCATATCGGCTTCTCGCGCGCCTGGACCGCGATTCGCGACGGCCACCTCACGATGATAATCTCCGGCATCATCCTCTTCTGGCTCGGCACGTCCATCGTGCAGGGCTTCGCGCTCGTGTTCACGCTCGGCGTCATCGCGTCCTTCGTGTCCGCGGTCTCGGTCTCGCGCGTGTATCTCCTTGCGCTCGTGCCGGAGGCGCAGAGCGGCCTCTGGCGCGGGCTTCTCTCTTCCGGTTTCCGTAAACTCTAAACCTATGTTTATCGTCACTCATCGCGGATTCTTCTTCTGGCTCACGGGAATCATCCTCGTGGCGGCGATCGCCGCGATCGCCGTGTGGGGCCTCCCGCGCGGCATCGATTTCACCGGCGGCACGCTCATGCAGGTGTCGTATCCTGCCGGCCGCCCGGCGCTCTCTGATATCCAGACCGAAGTCGCGACCGTGCCCTTGGGCGCCGTCTCCGTGCGCGCGCAAGGCGAGAATGCGGTTGCCATCCGCACCCGCACGATGACGCCGGACGAGCACGCGGCCGTCCTCACCGTGCTCTCGCGGAACGCGACTACGACCGAGCTCACGTACACCTCCGTCGGCCCCGCACTCGGCAGCCAGTTCACGAGCAAAGCCCTCTGGGCGATCGTCGCGGTCGTGCTCGCCATCATGCTCTACATCGCGTTCGCCTTCCGCAAGGTGTCGCGTCCGGTGCCGTCCTGGGGCTATGGCATCACGACGGTCGCGATGCTCGTCATCGACATCATCGTGCCGACGGGCTTCTACGCGGCGCTCTGCCACTTCACGGGAGCCGAAGTAGACTCGCTCTTCATCGTCGCCTTACTCGCCCTTCTCGGGTACGTGGTGAATGACATCATCGTCGTCTTCGACCGCGTGCGCGAGCACCTGGCTCTGAACGAGAAGACCAACCGCAAGGAGCCGTTCGAGGAGACCATCGGCAAGTCCATCGACGAGACGATGACCCGCTCCATCAACACCTCGCTCACAGTCGCGCTCGCCTTGCTCGCGCTCATCTTCCTCGGCGCGCCCGCGACGCAGAATTTCGCGCTCGTGATGCTCGTCGGCGTCGTCGTCGGCACGTTCTCGACCATCACCCGCTCCGCGCCGCTCCTCATCCCGCTCGCGCGCTGGCTCGCCAAATAAGGAGTAAAGCGAAAGCCGGCGGCCCTTGGCCGCCGGCTCTTCCTTATGAAATCACCGTGCCGGTAAACGGCTTGCGCTCAAGATAATTCGCGAAGTTCTCGAGGTTCGCGCCGTTCATGATGGCGACCTCGAGGCCGAGCGACTCGGCTTCTTTCGCGGCCACGGGATCGAACGGGGAAGAGAGTCCTGGGTCCCATTCTTCCGGTATGAGCGCGCGGAACTCCGCCCACGACGCCTTCTCTATCTTCTTCGCGTCCGGGTTCTTCTTCGGGTCGGCCGTGTACACGTAATCGATATTCGAGAGGTTCACGAGTCGCTGCGCGCCGAGATTCTTCGCCATCAAGACCGCGTCGTAGTCGGTCGAGCATCCCGGCTGCCAGCCTGCCGCGATGATAAGCGGCTCATCCGTGTCGATATCGATGGTCGGGTTCTTTATCACCCGCTGGAGCACGTAGCCCGTGAAGATGTTGCGCAGGAGCTGGCCGTTCAAGCGCGTGGAGTGTATGCCGAGCCAGTCGAGATCCTGGCGCGACAGCGGAGTGACGGCGTTCGCCGCCTCCTGGTAGCGGCGCGCGGTCCTGCCGCCGCCGGCGATGATGGCGAACGAGAATCCGCTCTTCACTTTCTGGAGCACCAGATCCTTGAACCCCTTGAGGAAGCCCGTGTCAATCTGGTCGGGGACGATAAGGGAGCCTCCGACGGACACGATTATTCGCTCGTGCGTTTCTTGCATGAGTAGTCAGCAAAGCGTGACGGCTGCGCCCATCATAGACCTTGGGAAAGCGGGCGCAAGTTGCGCCTGTTCATTTTCGTGCTGAAGCTTTTGCGACGAGCTCGGAGGAGGACTGTATCTTCCCGCCCGCGCCCACGTTGTAGGCCATCTGGATGCCGAGTTCCGCGCAGACCGCCACTTCGGGCACCGGATCGCCGTCGGGCTTCCGGTCGCCTCCGTTCGCGAAGATGTGCGGCTTCAGTTCGCGCAAAACGCGGCTGACGCTCCGGTCAGCGTCGCCCGGCGCATGGTCGGTGATAACCACTTCGTCCACGCAGGAGAGCGCCTCGAGCACTTCCTTGCGCTCCTCTTGCGGCATGAACGCGAAGCCTTTCTTGGCCACGAGCCAATGATCGTTGTTGAGGATGACGACAAGCCGGTCGCCGAGCGCATTGGCTTCTTTCAGGTAGCGGATATGCCCGATATGGATGGGGTCGAATCCGCCTGAAACGGCGACGGTTATCGGGCCTTTCATGCGGATACTATAACCGCTTGACGGCTCTTTCCGGTTCCTATACTATGCCGGTACTGCCTAAAACGACCCAAATCGAACAGGGCAGGTGAGCCAAACGAAAGAGCTCGAGAGAGCTCGTTTGCGTTCTGGCGCTGTTGCTTGAAATACCATATACGTGTGAATCCTCGCATCGCGCAAGCGATGTGAGAAAAGATGTGATGAATTGTTTTG
>DATKNE010000005.1:0-7382 GCA_035541515.1 Minisyncoccota bacterium
GGTCGTCATCTGGGGAGGGCTCATCTACCCGTATCTCGTCCCGAAGACGCTCCTCTTTTACGCGCTCTCGCTCCTTTCTGTGGCCGTGTTCGCCCTTCTCGTCGCGCGCGGCGTCTCGTTCCGCTGGGGCAGGCTCGGGAATCGCGAAGCGTGGATTCCCGGCGCGCTTCTCGCGCTCGCGTATCTCGCGAGCGCGTTCGGGCTCGGCTTCTACCACAGCTTCTGGTCTCTCTTCGTGCGCGGCGACGGCCTCCTCATGCTGACCTGCGCCGTCGCGGATTTCTATCTCATCCTCCTCTATGCGGACCGCGCGTTCTTCGAGAAGCTGCTTCGTGCCGCCGCGATACTCGGGAGCCTCGTCGCGACCTACGGCATCGCCGAATGGCTCATAAGCGGCGGTCGCATCGGCAGCCTCATCGGCAACGCGGCGTTCTTCGCGGGGTATCTCGGCGTCACGCTCTTCGCGACCATTGCCGCGAGCCGGAACCTTTCGAAGAACGCGCGCCGATGGGCGTATGCGGGCGCCTTAGCGCAAGCGGTCGCTATCGTGCTTTCCGCGACCCGCGGCACCATCCTCGCGCTCGGCGTCGCCGTCCTGTGCATGCTCGGATACCTCGCTCTTCACGGGAAGGGAACGCATAAGCGCTCGAGCGCGTATGCGCTCGCAGCTATCCTCATCTTCGGCGGCCTTTTCTTCGCGTTCCGCGCTTCGTTCGCTCATTTCCCGTTCGCGCCGATAGCCCGTGTCGCGACGATAAGCACGAATGATCCGGACATCGCGAACCGCCTCTTCATCTGGAAGCACATGGCGGCTGAGATCGCCTCCCATCCGGTTCTCGGAGTCGGCGCGGAGCATATCGACGCGCTTTTCAACCAGTTCTATGACCCGTCGAAAATCACCGAGCAGTGGTTCGACCGCTCCCATAACGCCTTCCTCGACTATGCGGCGCAGTACGGCATCGGGGGCCTCCTGCTCTACCTCGCGCTCATAGGCTCGCTGTTCGCTTCGGCGCGCAGGTTCTGGAAGCGGGGAGAGACCACGCTCGCTTACGCCCTCGCCTTGCTCGGCATCGTCTATGCCGTCCAGGATTTCTTCGCGTTCGATACGGTCTCCGTGTTCTGGCTCCTCCTTGCGCTCATTTCTGCCGCGCTAGCCCTCTCGGCGCGAGAGACGGAGCGCACTGCGCTCGCTCTCTCGGCTCCGCTACGGTTCCTCCTGTGGCCGTTCGCGGCTCTGCTCGTGCTCCTCATCATCCCCGTTTCCATCTACCCGCTCATCGCGGCGTATGACCTTGCCCATGCGTACGGGTATCAGCTCGCCGACCCGGCGAAGTCGGCCACCTACCTGAAGAACGGCTTTTCGCTCGGCACCTACGGAGACATCGAGTACGGCTACGAAGCGTACGACATGTACGTGACGCAGTCGGTGCACCTCACGGGCGACGCGCTCGCGAACGCTTACGGTGCTGCCTCGACCATCCTCTCCGCGGACTTCGACCGGTATCCCTACGACGCGCGCACGGCGCTCAACTACGCGCATGTGCTCTCGCTCGCGCCGCCCGGCATCGCCGCCGACACCGAGCGGCTCTCCGCGGCCCTGGAACGCGCTATCCGCCTCTCGCCGAAGCGGACCCAACCGTGGTACATCCTCGTGAATCTCTCTATCTCGCAGGCGAACCAGAATCCCATCGGGTCGAAAGCGCGCGCTGACGGCTATGCCGCCGCCCTCGACCTCCTCGACCGCTACCTCATGCTCGTGCCGGAACTCTCCCAGCCGTATTTCGTGAAAGCCCAGCTCGAGTATGCGCAAGGGGAAGCCGCCGCGGCGCAAGCGGATGCGGCGAAAGGCAAACAGTATTACGAGCCGGACCTCCAGACGGCGCGCCGGGCGATTTCCTACTACGAGACCGTCAAGGATTGGGCGAGCGCGCGCTTTTTCCTCGAGAGCGCCGTCGAGCTTTCCGGCGGAGATCCGACGCTCCAATTCGAGCTCGCGAAAGTCGAGTATGTCGGCGGAGATCCTTCGTCTGCGGCGAAGATCGTCGCGGTTCTGCGTGCTACGGCTCCGCAGCTCCTCGCTACCGACCCAGCATTTATGGCGGCAATCACGGCATATGAGCAATCCCAGCGATAAGCGATTCCGGCGCGCGCTCCCGTTCTTCGTCGAATTCGTGAAATTCGGAAGCGTCTTCGCCGTACTCGTCATTGCCGGGCTCCTCGCGCTCCGCTTCACGTCGGGCGCATAGGGGAGTTTGCGGCGGGAAGCCGCTTCTGGTACTCTGCAATCCGTACGGACCGAAGACCGTAAGTTGCCCCTCGGGGCGTGAATCTTACGCAGGGAGACTACGCGCTTACGCGGGTCGAACCTCTCCTAATCTCGTTCGTACGGGAATACACCATGGCAATATCGAAAGATAAGAAACGCGACATACTCGCGAAGCTCGAAAGCGCGTTCAAGGAAGCGTCGTCGGTCGCGTTCGTCGGCTTCAGCAAGCTCACCGTCACGGATGCCTCGAAGCTCCGCAAGGAGCTCCGGGATTCGGGCGTCCGCTACTTCGTAGCGAAGAAGACCTTGCTCAAGCGCGCGCTCGCCGAGCGCGGCTATGCAGGCAGCCTCCCGGAGCTTCCGGGGGAAGTGGCAGTCGCATGGACGACGGACGAAGACGCGACGGCGCCTATGCGCGGCGTGCACGGCTTCGGCAAGAAGCTCGCCGGCGCGCTCACCTTGCTCGGCGGCGTGTTCGAAGGGGCGTTCGCGGATCGGGAGAAGATCACTGCGATCGCTACCATCCCGCCGACGCCGGTGCTTCGCGGCATGTTCGTGAACGTCATCAACAGCCCTATCCAGGGACTCGTCATCGCGCTCGACAAGATTCGCGAAACGAAAGCGTAATACCAATTTAAGAAATCACTATGGCAGACGAAACCAATCAGGCGGTCGCGGCTCCGGCCGAGGCGGCGGAAGCGGCAGTCGAAGTGCCAGCGAAGTTCGCGAAGCTCGTCGAGGGCATCGAGCAGATGACCGTCCTCGACCTCTCGGAGCTCGTGAAGGTGCTCGAGAAGAAGTTCGGCGTATCTGCGGCTGCGGTCGCGGTCGCGGGACCTGCGGCAGGCGCCGCGGCGGAAGAGGGCAAGTCCACGATGGACGTGGAGCTCACGGACGCCGGCGCGCAGAAGATCGCCGTCATCAAGGCGGTGAAGGAAGCGCTCGCGCTCGGGCTGAAAGAGGCGAAGGACCTCGTCGACGGCGCTCCGTCCATGCTCAAGCAGGGCATGAAGAAGGAGGAAGCCGAAGAGCTCGCGAAGAAGCTCACCGACGCAGGGGCAAAAGTCACACTGAAATAATCTCAGATTATTTCAGGGACTTTTGGGCCGCAGCGCACGAAGTCCGAATTCAGCAGAATTCGGAAGCGAGGCGGGGTCGCGCGGCTCTGCGAGTGACGACGAGCAGAGAACGCGTGACAAGGTAAGGCTTAATTTTCTGGCAAAAACGCCCCATCCGGGGCGTTTTTGCGTTTATCCGGCGGAGCGTTTACACTCTCCGGGCAATGGAACCCCTGGCGAAGCTCTTCGGCTCCCCGGCGCGCTTGAAGACGCTCCGTTTCTTCATCTTCAACGAAGACGAGGCGGTCTCGGTCTCCGAGCTCGCCGAGCGCGCGAATCTCACGAACGCGCTTGCGCGGAAGGAGGTGAACGAGCTCGCCGCCGCCGGCCTCCTGCGGCAGAAAGGGAGCCGCGCGCCCGCGCGCTACCAGACCAATCAGAATTTCGAGCACTTCAGCGCGCTCTCCGCGTTCATCCGCGAGACGACGAGCGTCCAGCCGAAGAAGGTGATGGACGCCCTGAAGCGCGCAGGCACGCTCCGGCTCGTCGCGCTCTCGGGCCACTTCACCGGCATCGTCGAGCCGCAGGTCGACCTCCTCGTGGTAGGGGACAACCTGCGCGAGCGGGCGCTCGCCCAGGCGGTACGCTCGCTCGAAGCGGAGCTCGGGCGGGAGATCCGCTATGCCTCCTTCGCCACCGCCGACTTCCGCTACCGGATGGGGGTGTACGACCGCCTCTTGCGGGACATTTTCGACTATCCACACCGCCTCCTCATAGACAAGATAGGGGTCTGAAACTTGGTAAAATTGCAGGTAGGCGCTCGCGAGAGTCCAGCGTACGCACTTACCCGTAATCACCCCGTTACCGTATGGTTTTCACTACTTGGGCTGAAGTCCTGAACCAGTCGTTCCAGAACCTCTTCTACGGCCTCGTCGCGTTCATCCCGAACCTGATCGTCGCCATTATCATCTTCCTCGTCGGATGGCTCATCGGCGCCGGCCTTGGCCGCGTCGTCGCGCAGGTCGTCTCGTCGCTCCGCGTGGACCAGGCGCTCCGCGCCGCAGGCGCCGAGCGCGTCCTTTCGCGCGCGGGCTTCGGCCTCTCCTCCGGCAAGTTCCTCGGCTTCCTCGTCGAGTGGTTCTTCATCATCGTCTTCCTCGTGGCGGCGCTTGATGTGCTCCACCTCACGGCGGTGAACGCGTTCATCTCCGAAGTCGTGCTCGGCTACCTCCCCCAGGTCATCGTCGCGGTACTCATCCTGCTCGTCGCGGCGGTCGTCGCGCAGGCGGCAGAGCGCGTCGTCGCGGCGTCCGCGAAGGCGGCGCAGATCCGCTCAGCCGGCTTCCTCGGCAAGGTGGCGCGCTACGCGATCTGGGTGTTCGCCGTGCTCGCGGCTCTGGACCAGCTCCAGGTGGCGACGGCGTTCGTGCAGACCCTCTTCACGGGCATCGTCATCGCCTTCTCGCTCGCCGTCGGCCTCGCCTTCGGGCTCGGCGGCCAGGCTTCCGCGGCCCGCTATCTCGAGCATCTCCGCGAGGAGATCAAGGACTGATCCGGCGCTCCGGGTCGGGAGAAAAGCCCGCAAACGCGGGCTTTTCTCATGCCTATGCGCCTTGGAGTTGACGTATCCCGAGGACTCGCGTACATTACTAGGCACGTGTCTACGAACCGAAAACCACTTTTAACCGAAGGAGCGGATAGGCCGTAAGGCCGCGCGCGTAAAGCGCTCGAAAACCGCCCCGAGGGGCGGTTTTCGTTTCGGGAGATACGGGATTCTTTGACATAACGAATACATGAAAGGTAATTGAACCCGCCACACTTGCGAGTGTGACGGGGTCAGAGTGCAACGAAATGATTGTGGTTTTCAGGTCTCCGTACGGGAGACGTGAAGGGCACGCGGTGGATGCCTTGGCCTAGGACGGCTAAGAAGGACGCGACTAACCTGCGATAAGCTTCGGGGAGGCGGTTTGTAGCCTTTGATCCGGAGATTTCCGAATGGGGAAACCCTTCCAGCTTGCTGGAAATCCGCGGGGTAACGCCCGCGCGAAGCGAACCCTGGGAAGTGAAACATCTCAGTACCAGGAGGAAAAGAGAACAATACGAGTCGCGTTCTCTTCAAGCGTTATGTTCGTTTGAAGGGAACGCTACTCTCGTGATACCCCGAGTAGCGGCGAGCGAAACGGGAAAAGCCCAAACCTCATCCTTCGGGATGGGGGGTTGTAAGGTATGAGCTCCGTACTTGTACGGGAAGAGTTACCAATCGTCTTTATAGCCGAAGTCGCTGGGAAGCGACGCCACAGAGGGTAATGGCCCCGTAGGCGAAATACAGACGACTCTTGCTCATATTCTTGAGTAGCTCGAGACACGAATAGCTCGAGTGAATCTGCCGGAACTAACCGGTAAGGCTAAATACGTCCTATGACCGATAGCGAACTAGTACCGTGAGGGAAAGGTGAAAAGCACCCCGAGAGGGGAGTGAAATAGAACTGAAACCGCGTGCTTACAAAGGGTCGGAGCGGAAGCCTCGCAAGAGGCTCTCCGTGACGGCGTGCCTATTGAAGAATGAGCCTGCGAGTGTATGTATCTTGCGCAGCTAAGCCCTTCCGGGGCGGAGCTTAAGGGAAACCGAGCGTGAATAGCGCATCTGTAGGATACATACGACCCGAAGCCAGGTGAGCTTGCCATGAGCAGGGCGAAGTAGTCCGAAAGGATTATGGAGGCCCGAACCCGTATGTCGTACAACGCATTGGGATGACTTGTGGCAAGGAGTGAAAAGCTAATCGAACCTGGGAATAGCTGGTTCTCTCCGAAACAGCTTTTGGGCTGGCGTCACGATACATGAATCCGGAGGTAGAGCACTGGAAGGGATCAACAGGGAGAAATCTCGTGATTCCTATCAAACTCCGAATGCCGGATTCCTGCGTGGCAGTTAGAAGGTGGGGGCGAAGCTCCATCGATCGAGAGGGGAAGAGCCCGGATCGCCAATTAAGGCCCCAAAATCGACGCTCAGTACATCACAAGGAAGTGAGGATCCATTGACAGTGAGGAGGTTGGCTTAGAAGCAGCCATCCTTTAAAGAAAGCGTAACAGCTCACTCATCGAGGGTCCTTGCGCCGAAGATGATCGGGGTTAAGCGTCGTGCCGAAATTGCGGGTGTGCGTTCCTTCGCTGGAACGCACGCGGTAGGAGAGCGTTCCAATCGCGCTGAAGCTACAGGGGTAACCCATAGTGGAGCGTTTGGAAGTGAGAATGCAGGTACAAGTAACCACAATGCGGGTGAGAACCCCGCACGTCGAAAGACCAAGGTTTCCTCAGCTATGGTGATCAACTGAGGGTTAGTCGGGCCTAAGGGGATGGCGAGAGCCGCACCCGATGGACACACGGTCAATATTCCGTGACCGTTTATTAGGGCGATGGAGTGACGGACTGCTGTAGATGCCGCCGGTTATTGGATTCCGGTCGGCCACGTGAGGGCGCATGGTAGGGAAATCCGCCATGCATCACCCCGAGCGTGGACGCAATTTCCTCCCACGGGGGGAGAAAGGGTGCCGAGCGCGGTTTCAAGAAAATCTTCTACGCATAACCTAGTAAACGTCCGTACCGCAAACCGACACAGGTGGTCAGCTCGAGTAGAGTAAGACGAACGAGTAAGAGGTCCTCAAGGAACTCGGCAAACAAGCGGCCGTAAGTTAGCGATAAGGCCTGCCTCTCGCAAGAGAGGCCGCAGTTAAAGTATTCCTGCCAACTGTTTACCAAAAACACAGCTCCCTGCGAACTCGTAAGAGGATGTATAGGGGGTGACACCTGACCAATGCCGGAAGGTCAACCACGGGCGGTGTTCCGTAGCAATACGGACTGCTGGACTGTGTAAGCCCCGGTGAATGTCGGCGATAACTATAATCGTCCTAAGGTAGCGAAATTCCTTGTCGGGTAAGTTCCGACGTGCACGAATGGTGTAATGAGTGGGAAACTGTCTCGAGGACTCGCTCGGTGAAAATGCACTTCCGGTGAAGATGCCGGATACCTGTAGTTAGACGAAAAGACCCCAGGAGCTTTAC
>DATKNE010000006.1:0-2072 GCA_035541515.1 Minisyncoccota bacterium
CGGAGGTAGTGTTCGGTTCCCGCGAGCTCAAGGACAACAACGTTCCCGGCCGCGCCCTGTACTTCTGGGGCGGGATCGCCATGAACAAATTCTTCAACCTCTGCTTCGGCACGCGCCTGTCTGACGTGTCGACCTGCTATAAGCTGTTTCCGCGCTCGCTCGTCCCGGAGCTCCTGGCCCAGCCTGGGAACGACTTCGTATTCGACGTCATCGAGCTCACGCGCGTGCTCGCCGCTCACGGGCCTATCCGCGAGGTTCCGATCTCGTATCGCGCTCGCGGTGCGGAAGAAGGGAAAAAATTACGCCTCTCGCACGGCATCCGGTGCGGCTTCGCGGTCCTTCGGCTCCGGTTCGACCAGG
The DNA here is from genome assembly GCA_035541515.1 of Minisyncoccota bacterium. Lineage (GTDB taxonomy): Bacteria > Patescibacteriota > Minisyncoccia > Phycocordibacterales > Phycocordibacteraceae > C7867-001. The sequence goes on from DATKNE010000006.1 coordinate 361, forward strand.
AGACGCGCGCGCATATCGGGCGCTTCCTTCTCATCGGCGGACTCGGTGCCGTCCTGAATGTCAGCACGCTCTATGCGCTTACCGAATACGCAGGGCTGTGGTATCTCGCTTCCGAAATCATCGCGTTCGTGTTCGCCGTTTCCGTCACGTTTTTCCTCCAGAAATTCTGGACGTTCCGGGATCATAGGCGAGCGCGAATCGCGCACCAATCCGCATGGTTTTTCGGCGTCAATCTCTGCAACCTCGCCCTGAACGCGATGATCCTGTATGCGTTCGTCGACGGGCTGGGCGTATGGTATGTGTTCGCCCAGATAGTGACTTCCGCGCTGATCGCCCTCGAATCATTTTTCGCGTACCGAGCCATCTTCCATCACCGCGCGGGGGAGGGCGCGTGAGAGTGCAGGCATCTTGTCGAGCGTAAGACAGACCCTCGGCAAACGTTATATACGGTAGTGCTTTATAAGCTCGAGAGTATACTAGGCTCATGAATAAGCGCGCAGTTGCCATCTCGATAATCGCGACGCTCGGATTCTTCCTCCCGGCGGTCTCTTTCGCGTCGCCGCTCTCCTCGCTCCAGGCGAGCGCCATCGTCGGGCTCCTACAGGCGTTCCAGGTGGATGCCGCGACCGTCGCGCATATCGCGAGCATCCTCGGGCTTTCCTCGCCGGCCGATGATCCTCCTCCTGCGCCGGTTTCAATCGTGCCGTTCGTCCCGCCGACGGGCAACTTTTATCCCCAGAGCAACCTGGGCTATGACATCTCCTTCGCGACGACCATCTATCCTCAGCCGCCGTTCGGCTTCGCCGTCGTCGGCGCCACGCGCGGCAAAGCATTCGTGCATAACGACCGCTTCCTCGGCGAATTCAAGCTGTGGTCGCAATTCTCTTCCGGTACGAAGCCGACCTTCTACCTGAACTTGAACGCGCCCTATGGCAGCACGGCCGCCACCTCGACGATGTCCGCGCCGAAGGCCTGCGCCGCGCTCTTCGAGAATGCGAACGCGCCGGTACTCCAGACGACCGGCACGGCGAGCTCCTTGGCCGCGGGAGCTTCAAGCGCGGGAACGGCGACCTACCCGGAGCCGACCGTCTGCGGGAGCTATAACTACGGCTACAACGCCGCGAAAGATGCGGTCGCATACGCCAAAGGGAACGGCGCCACCGCCACCATGTGGTGGATCGATGTCGAGGATGCGAACAGCTGGTCGGAGAATCCCGCGGTGAACCAGGCCGCGCTCCAAGGCGCCATGGATTACCTGAACAGCCAGGGCATCACTGCAGGCATCTACTCGCTCCATGCCATGTGGAACGACATCATGGGGACCGCGTATACCCCGCCCTTGCAGAACGTGGGCGGCAAGTCCGTGCTCACGCCGACGTGGCTTCCGGTCGGCACCGCAACACAAGTGGAGGCGACGAACGACTGCAACGACCGTCGGAGCTTCATCCCGACGAGCCCCATCTGGATCATCCAGTACGAAGCGGATTCGACCTCGGTCGACCAGAACATCGCCTGCTAAGGACGCACGTCCCGCCGCCGCTTATCTCTTGAGCGCGAGCACGAGGTCGGAAACGTTCGAGCCGGTGGGGCCGGTGAGGAGATAGTCGCCGGAAGCGGTGAAGAAATCGTAGCTCTTGTGCGAAGCGAGATACCACTCAGCGGAGAGCCCTTGGGCAGAGGCGTGCGCGAGCGTGTCCGAGTCCGCGATGGCG
>DATKNE010000007.1:0-3406 GCA_035541515.1 Minisyncoccota bacterium
ACTTCCTACACCGCCGCGCAAGCGGCATACCAGAGCGCGCTTTCGAAATACAAGGCGACGAGCCGCTCTGCGGGGAATGACGACATCGTCGCGCTCGCGCAGACCACCTACCAGGCGGCGCAATCGGTCGCGGATGCGGTGAAAGACGCGCACGATTTCTTCGACCGGGTGAACTCCGACTACACCACCTACAACCTCGGCTCGTCTTCCGCGCTCTCGACGCTCCTCTCGAACGTGAGCGGCTACACGACCACCGTGAACGCCGACCTCTCGAATTCGCTCTCGGACAAGACGAACATCGTCTCCGCGGAAGAGTCGCTCGCGACCGCCGAGAATACGCTCGACACGCTCCAGAGCGGCGGCCAGGACATGACCGTGCAGTCGGCCGCGCTCGCCCTGAAGAAGGCGCAGGAGGCCGTCACGACCGCGCAGAAGAACCTTTCTAATTACTACGTCCGCGCGCCGTTCTCGGGCACGGTCGCGAGCGTGCCCGTCCAGCTCTACGACAACGCGTCTTCCGGCACGACGGTCGCGACTCTCGTCACGCCCGAGAAGACCGTGGACATCTCGGTGAACGAGATCGACGCGTCGAAGATCGCGGTCGGCCAGAAAGCGACCATCACGTTCGACGCCCTGCCCGACGTGCAGGTGGCAGGCACCGTCGCGTCCGTGGACACGCTCGGCACCGCCTCCCAAGGCGTCGTCTCCTATGACGCCGTCATCGCCTTCGATACGGACAACGCGCAGGTGCTCCCCGGCATGAGCGCCACCGCGGACATCATCATCGGGAACGAGAGCGGCATCGTCGTGCCGGCGAGCGCGGTAAAGACTTCCGGCGGCCGCTCCTACGTGCAGGTGTTCGATCCCCCGCTTGCCGGGAGCGATGCGGCCCCCGGAGCGACGAGCGACACGCCGCCCGCGCAGGTGACGGTGACGACCGGCCTCACGGACGACACGCAGACCGTCATCGAGACGGGACTCAAAGGCGGCGAGCAGGTGGTGACCAGCACCGTGTCAGGAACTGCGGCGAAGACGACGTCGACCGGGACCGGTTCGCTCTTGAACGGCAGCCGTGGCAGCACAAGCGGAACGGTCCGGACGGGAGGCGGCGCGGCCGGCAATGCCGTGTTCATACGTGGCGGCTAGCGCATGATCGAGGTCACGGACATCACGAAGGCGTACGGCACGGGCCCTGAGGCGTATACCGCGCTCCGGGGCGTTTCCTTCAGCATCGAGGAAGGCGAATTCGTCGCCATCATGGGGCCCTCCGGTAGCGGCAAGTCCACGCTGATGCACATCCTCGGCTGCCTTGATACGCCCACGTCTGGCTCCTACCGGCTCGACGGGAAGGACGTCTCCTCGATGACCGATGACGAGCTCGCGAACGTCCGCAAGGACAAGATCGGCTTCGTCTTCCAGTCGTTCAACCTCTTGCCCCGCACGACCGTGCTCCGGAACGTCGTGCTCCCGTTGGTGTACGCGAACGTGCCGCACGAGGAGCGCGAGCGCCGCGCGGCGCTCGCGCTTTCCGCCGCCGGCCTCTCCGAAGAGCATTTCGGGCATCTCTCGAATCAGCTCTCGGGCGGGCAGATCCAGCGCGTGGCCATCGCGCGCGCCCTGGTGAACGAGCCCGCGCTCGTGCTCGCGGACGAGCCCACCGGCAACCTCGACAGTAAGACCTCCCTCATCGTGCTCGAGACCCTGCAGCGCCTCAACCGCGAGCAGAAGCGCACCATCGTGCTCATCACGCACGAGCCGGACATCGCGGAGCACGCCGGCCGGATCATCCGCATCAAGGACGGCCAGGTCGTCTCCGACGAGAAGAATCGCGCGCCGCGGGACGCGGCGACGGAAACGAGACTCTATGATGAAAGATAATATCCGGTATGGAGCTATGGATGCGCAATGTCGGAACGCGCGAAGCGCGACGGCGCGAGCTAGAGCGGATTTTCAGCAGAAAATACGCGGTTCCGAAATTGCGCATCCGCAGCACCAAACCCTATGACCACCCGCGACTTATTCGAGGAGACGTACGCGGCGCTGTCCGCGAACAAGGTGCGCTCGGGACTCACGACCCTCGGCATCGTCATCGGCATCGCGTCCGTCATCGCGCTCACGGCCATCGGCCAGGGCGCGACCAACTCGGTGCAGGCGTCGATCCAGTCGCTCGGATCGAACCTGCTCATCGTGATGCCCGGCGCCTCGCGCCAGCTCGGCTTCGGCGCTTCCGGAGGCCGCGGTTCGGCGCGCTCCCTCACGCCGGAAGACGCGACCGCCATCGCTTCCGTATCGGGAGTGGCCGCCGTCTCCGGAGACTATTCCGCCCGCTACCAGGTGGCGATAGCGGGCGCGAACACGAACACGTCGGTCAACGGCGTCGACGCGAGCTACGCTCAGATCCGCGACCTCGAGATGGACGGCGGCTCGTTCATCACGGAAAGCCAGTCGGCTTCCTACGCGAAAGTCGCGGTCCTCGGCCCTACCGTGGTGACGGACCTGTTCGGGGACGGCGCCACCTCTGCGGATGCGATCGGGCAGAGAGTGCGCATCAACGATATCCAGTTCACCGTCATCGGCGTGACGAAATCGAAAGGCTCCTCCGGCTTCAACAACCAGGACGATGTCGTGTACGTGCCGCTTGGCACTGCGCTGCAGTATTTCGCGGGCGCGGAAAACCGCTACCTCCCCACCATCTACATCGAGGCGCAGGATGCGAACGGCATGACCGCGGTGCAAGAGAGCGTCACCGAGCTCCTGCTTGAGCGGCACAAGATTGCCGATCCCTCGGAAGCCGATTTCAACATCCTCAACCAGGCGGACATCGTCTCGGCCGCGTCGAGCGTGACGGGCACCTTGACCACGCTCCTGGCCGCGGTCGCCGGCATCTCGCTTGTCGTCGGCGGCATCGGCATCATGAACATGATGCTCACGACCGTCACGGAGCGCATGCGCGAGATAGGGCTCCGCAAAGCCATCGGCGCGACGAAGAAGGACGTCAATACGCAGTTCCTCGCCGAGGCCATCGCGCTCACGTTCGTGGGCGGCGCCATCGGCATCGCGCTCGGCTGGCTCGCCGCCTACGGCGTCACCGCGACCGGGCTCGTCACGGCCGAAGTCACCTGGCAATCCGTCCTGCTGGCCTTCGGCGTCTCTGCGGCTATCGGCATCGTCTTCGGCTGGTACCCGGCGCGCCGGGCTTCCCACCTGAATCCCATCGACGCGCTCCGCTATGAATGACGGGGGCGCAACGCGCGTATAAACGGGCATAACCCTTACCTCATGAAGAATACGAAATACACCGTTCCCGTGCTTGCGGCCGCGGTCGCGCTCATCCTCGGCTTCGCTGGCGGCTATTACTCTCCTCACCGCGCGAGCGCGGCGTTTCGCGGCGGGAACACGACGTTCG
>DATKNE010000008.1:0-12483 GCA_035541515.1 Minisyncoccota bacterium
AAGTATATGACACTTTGCCCCACTTCGAAAAATGGGGTTATCCCCACCCCTTTCGCGGGAGGTGCATATCCGGCTTGCGGAGGAAACTGATGAGCGTACGATGAAGGCACGGGAGATGCCCCGGAGTTCTTTCAGCCACCATGGAGGTCGAAAATGACGGATCGGACTAAGTGCCGGAAAACCGGAGAACTTTTCGATGCCGCAGAGCCCGAATTCCAGCTTCACGCCGCCGCCGGCGACTCGAACGACTGCCCATGCGGGAAGAACGAATGCATCCTCCACAGCGAGGGGGATTGCGGATCCCTGCAGATGGTCGAGCCGTCCGCGCCGGAGGAGCCCCACCCCTTCCTCTTCTCGTTCATGGGGGTCGGAGGGCCGGCGTAATGCCGCCAGACGATGGCTACAAGCTCCGCAAGCAAGCGTTCCTCGTGCCTTGGTCGGGACCGCTGTTCCGCCCTTTGCGTAAGGAAGCACCGCTCTCTCCAGTCGCGCAACGGCGCCTGCGAAGGCGAAAAAGGAAAAGCGAATCGCGCCGCCCGAAATCCGCCTGACCTGTGCCATACTCCCGCATCGCGACCCCCGGTCGCGATGCTCTTTTTATTTACTTCGAGGCTTCGGAAAGGCGCGCCTGCACGAGCTCGAGCGGGAGCCCGGCGAGGAACCAGCCGGCTTTTGGTCCCGAATCGCGGGCGAGGAACGCGCGGTAGATGGCCTGGAAGAGCTCGCGCGGCGCGATAGGCACTCCCTCTTTCATCTCATGGAGGCGCGCGTGAATCTCTTCGCCGGTCCGGCTTTCCTTCAGGTATTCGGCAAGGACGCCGAGTGCCTTCTTCTGCACGGCTGAAAGCTCGACGGCCGGCATCGAGTCCTGGAGCACGTATTTGAAATCTTCCGGCGCATAGGTCGCGAGCCAGAACTTCGCGTAGTCCGCGCGCTCATGGAGCGCGCGCTTCTCTTCGTCCGAAAGCGCACTTCCCTTCGCGGCTTCCGCTTCCTTCTCGAGCGAGAGGTGCGGCATCTGCAATACGAACGCGAGCTCGCGGAACCGCATGCGCCAGAGCGAATGCGCGGTCGCCTGCTCCGACGGGAGCTGCGTAAGCGCGTAGAGCCGGCCGTAGTCGTCGTCTTCGGTCTCGCGGAAATGCTCCGAGAGCTCGTCATACCAATCGTACATGCGCGGGACGGATTCGCCGGAGGGGTCCACGTTTATCTGTTCGCGGATGTCCTTGCCGATGAGCGCGAGCCGCAGCTCTTGCGGCGGGAAGAGATCTGCCATGTCTTTGGCGCTACTGCCCCTGCCCTTGCTCGAGGACATCTTCTGCCCGCCGACGAGGAAGAACTCATACGGGATGTCGAACGGCGGCTCAGCTTCGAACACCTCGCGGGAGATGTGGTTCGCCACGTCGCGCGAGCCGCCCTTGGTCGAGTGGTCTTTCCCTCCGCCTTCGATATCCACGCCGAGCGCCTTCCACTTCGCCGCCCAGTCGGCTTTCCAATACAGCTTCGCCTTCCCGCCCCAGGGCGCGACGCGGCCCGTGTGCCCGCAGGACTTCGCTTCGTCGGGATTCCGGTCGCACGCGTACGCCACCGTCTCGCCGTCGAAATCAGAGGCCCGGGTCGTCATGAGCTTCCCGCAGTTCTCGCAGATGACGGATACAGGGAGCCAGGATTCGTCTTTCTCGGAGCCCGAGACCGCCTTGAGGATGCGGCGGATGTCTCCCGCGCGCTCGAGCGCCGTCCTCATGAGAGGATCCATCTTCCCTGAGCCGTAGAGCTCGGTCGCGAGGTAGTACTCGGGCGTGAAGCCGGCTTTCTTGTGGACGCTCGCGAATTCCTGTCCGAAATAATCCGCGAAATCCTTGAAGCCTTCTTCCGGGCTCGGCACGGCAAACAACGGCTTGCCGAGGTGCTCGCGGAATTTCCCGGCGTCGAGATAGCCCGGTATGGAATCGAACGGGTCGATGTCGTTGAACTCGTACTTGAAGGCGTTCGCGCCGCCTTTCTCGGCGAGGACTTCGGAAATGAGGCCGTGGATGGCCACGCCGCGCATCGAGCCGATGTGCACGCGGCCCGAGAGCGTCTTCTCGTCGCGGATGAGGAAGCGCGAACCGTCGCGCGGCTTGCGCGAGTCGAGGATCTCTTCGGCGATCCGGTCGGCCCAAAACATGAGGGGAATCGTAGCATACAAACGAAGCGCGCCCGCAAAGCGGGCGCGCGTCGTCCCGTGTCTTTAGGAAACCTTCTCTATCGTGTACGTCTGCTTGCCGGCTGGAGTCTCGAACGTGAACGTCTCCCCTTTCTTCTTGCCCATGAGCGCGGCGCCGAGTGGCGAGAGGTGCGAGAGCTTCTTCACGCGCATGTCGGCTTCTTCGCTGCCCACGATGGTGTATTCGTGCACTTCGTCGGTCCCGGACTTCTTGATGGAGACTTTCGAGCCGAAGCCGACCTCGTTCTTCTTCGTGCCGTCGGTCACGATCTTCGCGTGCTTCACGAATTCCTCGAGCTTCTTGATGCGCTCTTCGGTCGCGGCCTGCAGGTCGCGCGCTTCCTGGTACTCCGCGTTCTCGGAAAGGTCGCCGAGCGAACGGGCGTATTCGAGCGACTTGGCGATTTCCGTGCGACGCACGGTCTTCAGGTGCTCGAGCTCTTTCGCCATCTCGTCGAATTTCTCCTGCGAGACGACTGCGGCATCGGGTGCGTCGGTCATACGAGCGTTTCGTTTCCGGGCATTGTACCGGGAGGCGCGGAACTTGCAAGGACGAGCGCCGCGGCCTACGGCGTAGACGACGCCGCGCGCGCGCCCGTGCCGCCGACGTAGGCGGAATCCTCCGCATGCAGCGTGTCGAAGAACTCCTGCATGACGTTCACCGCTTGCTCGCCCGTGCCGGTCGGCCCGCGCTCGAGCACGACCGCGAAGGAATACTGCGGATTCTCGTACGGGAAGAAGCCTTCCACCCACGAGTTGTCGTATTGATTATGCGCGCCGACCTGCGCCGTGCCGGTCTTCGCGGCGACCGAGAGGTACGGCAGGTTGATGGCGCCTGCGAGACCGCCCGGCGTCGCGACCCCTTGCCGCATCCCTTCCCGCACCACCTGCAGCGCCTGCGGGGAGACCGGCACCGTCGCGTAGCTCGGCGCGGCATCTGCGCGGAGCGTGGGCGCGTAGAGCTTGCCGCCGTTGGCGATCGCGGCGGCGGCACGCGCCATCTGCACGGGCGTGACCTGCATGCCGTACTGGCCGATAGCGGTGAAGTACGTGTCTCCGGTGTACCAGTCCTCGTCGAACGTCTTCTGCTTCCAGGCGGGGTCCGGCACGATGCCGCTCGCTTCCGACGGCAGGTCGATGCCGGTCGTGGTGCCGAGCCCGAACGCGCGATACCAGTACGCGAGCCGGTCGATGCCGAGGCCTTTCTGACTCTTGTACCCGCCGCCGACAGTGTAGAAGAAGACGTCGGAAGACCAGGCGATAGCGCTCCGCACGTCCATGAGACCCAGGGCGCGCCAGCCCGTATACAGGAAGGATTTGCCCGGATGATACGGGTCCGGGATGGAGAGCGAGCCCGGGTCGTCTATGACGGTCGAGGGCGTGATGATGCCGTCTGAGAGCGCGCCTGCGGCGACATAGGGCTTCACGATGGAGCCCGGCGTGTAGACGCCTTGGACGGCGTGGTCGAGGAACGGGTGGCCGGGATCCTGGTTGTACGCCGCGATGGTGTCGGCGGGAGAGCCGTCGGACATCACCTGCGGGTCATAGCTCGGATAGGAAACGATGGCCGCCACCCTTCCCGTGCGCACGTCGAAGATGACGCCCGCGCCGGCGTTGAAATGCTCCGTCCGCACCACGTCCGCGACCGCCCGCGCGAGCGCCTTCTCGACCGAAGAATCGACCGAGAGCTTGAGCGTGCCTCCTTCGACGGCCGGGATGACCGTGCCCTCGGAGCGGACCTTGCCGAGCGCGTCCGTCTCGGTGAGCACGCGGCCGTTCTCGCCCGAGAGGAGGTCGTCGTATTCGGCCTCGAGCCCGGCGACGCCGGTCTCCGCCGTATCGTAGAAATTCCCGTTCGCATCCTTCTTCGGGTACGACACGTAGCCGAGGATCTGCCCGAGCTCGGGCAGGCGGTACTCACGCGTGATGCTGCCGTCCGGGGCTTCGGAATTGTCCGCGATGATGTTCCCGTTCACGTCCTCGATGACGCCGCGCGGAGCGAAGAGCGTGTGTTCATCGAGGCTGTTGTGCGCGCTCTCGGCGGCGAAGACGTTCCCGCGCACGAGCTCGAGGTTGACCGCCTGCCCGAGCAGGATGAGGAGCCCGAGCGTAAGCGCGGACGAGAGCGCGAGGTAGGACGCGCGCGACAACGGCCGCTCGATCCGGCCTTCGAACCGCGCGCGGTCGAATCCGGACGCGGACGCATCGAGGAATATCTCGTCCGGCGCTATCTCCGGATCGCGGCGGGAACCGTTTCGCCCGAATCTCATTCCCCGATGATACCCGCTCTGAGGCGGCGGCGCACGAGATAGCTCGCGACGCTTACGAGGAGGCCGGCGAGCGTGAAGTACGGGATGAACGCGGCATGGGGAGCATAGTAGAGCGTGTCGGCGAAGAGGCCGGCCGCAAGCGGCACCAAGGGCTCATACACGGCGACCGAGAGCGCGAGCACGGCCGGGACCGGCCACGGGAAGACCGCGACCGAGGCGAGCGTGAGGATGACGAAAAGGCCGCGGATCATGGCGTCGAGGTGGCAGACGCGGCGAAGGTTGCGCCCGTGTCGCGGAGCATCACCCACGTGATCGAGAACGGATTCACGGCGGGCGCGATGCGGAGCGTCTCGGTAGGCGCGGCCGCGTCGCCGTCGATGCGCGCGACCGTGCCGATGGGGAGCGCGCCGGGTCCGGGCACGTAGACCGCGTCGCCCGCGGCGACCTGCGCGTCCCGCGAGACCGATGCGGAGAACGATCCCGCGCCTTCCCCGGCGATAGTCACGGGGATGCGGTGCGCACCGATCCAGCCTTGGGTCCGCATCTGCGGCGAGGAGAAGAGCGCGACCCGGGAGAACGAATCCGTGACCGCGGAAACGGTGCCGAGCGGGACGCCTCCCGCGCCGAACGCTTCCATGCCGGCAAAGACGCCGTCGGCGCGGCCCGCGGCCGCCACGAGCGTGTCGTACGCGCTCGTGGGCGGCCGCGAAACGACGCCCGCGATCAAGGGCGCCGGTGATTTCGCCGAAGCGTCCGGGCTCCCGAGGCCGCGCACGTCCGCAAGCTCGGCGAGCAGGGCGCGATTCTCCGCGGCGAGCGCGGAATTCTCCTCAAAGAGCTTCTGATTCTTCGCGGCAAGCGTCGCGGTGTCGGCAAACGCGCTATAGACCCGCTCTCCGGCGGCGGAGAGGTCGTTCCCGATGGCAAGCATCGGCCGAGCGGCGTACAAGAACGCCCCCGGCGCGATAAGCCGCGCAAGGAGCGCGAGCACCGCGAACGCGAGCGCGCCGGCGCCCCAGGTCGGGCCCGCGCTCGTGAGAAGCGCGTTACGAGTCGCTGAGTATGTCCTCCTCATTGATGAAGAATTCCTCGAACAAGCCTGGGTCTTCCGTGACGACGCCCGTGCCGCGCACGACGGCGGTCAAGGGCTCCGGCGCGACCCGCACCGGCACGCCGAGCATCTTCGCGAGCACTTCCGGCAGGCCGCGCAACAGCGCGCCGCCGCCGAAGACGGTGACGCCGCGCTCGAGGACATCCGAGAGGAGTTCCGCCGGCGTCGCCTCGATGACTTCCTTCATCGCGTCCATAAGCGCATCAAGCGACGGCGCGAGCGCCTCGCGCACGTGGCTGTCGGTGAGCATGACTTCGCGCGGGAGCCCGGTCGCGAGGTCGCGCCCGCGCACGGGGCGCGAGAGCGCTTCCGGGAGCGTGAGGACCGCGCCGATGCCGATCTTCACGTCTTCCGCGGTGCGCTCGCCGATGCCGAGCTTGAACTCGCTCCGGACGAAATCGATGATGTTCTCATTGAAACGATCCCCGGCGACCTGGGAGCTCTTCGACGCGACGCTTCCCCGGAGCGCGATGACGGCGATGTCGGTCGTGCCGGCGCCGATGTCGAGCACCATCGTGCCCACGGGCTCGTGCACCGGGAGCTTCGCGCCGATAGCGCCCGCGATCGGCTCCTCGAGGATGAGCGCCTCCCGCGCGCCCGCGTTCTTCGCCGCGTCCCGCACCGCGCGGCTCTGCACGTTCGTCACGCCGGTCGGCACGCCGATGACGACCCGGGGACCGAACAGCCGGGCGCGGCCTCCCTGCGCCTTGTTGATGAGGTACGAGAGGAGCTCTTCCGTCACTTCGAAGTCGGAGATGACGCCGTGGGACAACGGCCGCACCGTGCGGATATGGGGCGGGGTCTTGCCGAGCATCGTCTTCGCGTCCTTCCCTATCGCGACCACCTGCCCGGTCTTGTCGTTCACTGCCACCACCGACGGCTCGTTGATGACGATGCCGCGGCCGCGCACGTACACGAGCGTATTGCTCGTGCCGAGGTCGATGCCGATGTCGCTTGAGAAGAGCGAATTCTTCGAGAAGCGCGGCATACGTTTATTTCGCGAGGAGTTCCGCGCGCGGCACTTTCCTGACTTCTCCCGACTTGCGCTCGACCGCCTCGAACATCCCGGTCTCGGCCGCCTCCTTGCCCACCACGACGCGCTTCGGGATGCCCAAGAGGTCGCTCTCCGCGAATTTCTGCCCGGCGCTCATGTCGCGGTCGTCGAAGAGGACCTCGATGCCCGCCTTCTGCATGTCCTCGTAGAGCGCGTCCGCGACCTTCGAGACCCCGTCGCCCGGCTTGCCAAGCGATACCAGGTGCACTGCGTACGGCGCGACGCTCTCCGGCCAGACGATGCCTTTCTCGTCCGCGAACTTCTCGACCAAGACGCCCACGAGCCGCGTGACGCCGATGCCGTAGGAACCCATCCAGACCGGGTTCTCCTTCCCGTCCGCGTTCTTCACGGAGAGCCCGAGGTCCGTCGCCTTCTGCTGCCCGAAATTGAATATGTTGCCCACTTCCGCGGTGTTGAACTTCTCGAGCTCGTCCCGCGCGACGCCGAGCGTGGCCAAGGTCTCGTCGTTCATGACTTCTTCGTTCACGGCGATGCCTTTCTCGCGGGAGACGTACGTGACGTCCTCGCCCGCTTCGCAGATGGTCTGGAACTCGTGGCTGAACTTGGTGAACGCGCCACCCGCCGCAAACGTGACGAACGTGTCGTCGCCGATGCCGAGGCGGCGGAACACGTTCATGTACGCCGGCTTCGTGAATTCGTAGTACGCGAGGTGGGATTCCTCGTCGGCCGCGAAGGAATACATGTCCTTCATGACGAATTCCCGTCCGCGCATGATGCCCGACTTCGCGCGCAGCTCGTTGCGGAGCTTCGTCTGGAACTGATAGACGGAAACAGGCAGGTCCTTGTAGCTCATTATGAAATTCTTCATCATCTCGCCGATCGGCTCCTCGTGGCTCCAGCCGAAGCCGACTTCCCCGCCGGCCTTGAGTTCCGACTTGAACCACACGTCCACGACGTCATCGCTCCAGCGGCTCGTGCGCTCCCAGAGCTCTTTCTTCTGCAAGGTCGTCATGATGAGCTCCTGGCCGGAGATGGCGTTCATCTCCTCGCGCACGACCTGCTTTATCTTCTCGACGACCCGCAGGCCCAAGGGGAGGAGATCGTAGGCGCCGGCCATCTCCTTGTGGATGTAGCCCGCGCGGATGAGGAGCTGGGCGTTCTTCGCCACCTCGTCGGACGGCGCTTCGCGCCGGGCTTTCGTGAAAAGCTTCGATTGCCGCATGGGCGACAGTATATAAGGTTTCCTTCATAAAGAGAAAGACCCTCGCGCTCGTGCGAGGGTCTAGTTGGGGGGGACGTCAGCCTTCATGCGTCGGCCGGCACACTTCGAGGAAGGTCATGCCGGACTTCGCGGTGGGCTCAAACGGGTAGATGTCGTCGCAGACGACGCCGTTACCGCCCTCGAAGGTGAGCATATCCGCCGGGGCCGTGATGTAGTACACGTAGCGCGGGTCGAGCGGCTCGTAGCCGTACTTCTGCCGGCCGTATGCCGGATCCAGCGCGGTCACGACCGTCTGGTATGCCGTCTCATACGCCTTCTGCCATCCGGGGATGGTAGGAAAGTCGTAGTCGAGGCCGTACCTCCGGAATCCGGAGAATTCGAACATCCGGATTCCCGCCTGCTTGTTGTAGTGGGTCGCGTACGCGAACGCGCAGATGTTGTCGAGCCACGCGTCGGGGTTGCCCCACGCGCGTGAGCGATTGACGACGACGTCGCCGATGACCCGCTGCCTCACTTGCGTGAGATTCGCGCCTTCGACCACGATCACCTGCGCGATGCAGGTCCTCGCGCGCTCGACGCGGAACGCTTGAAACATTTCCGCAAGGGTGCGCGCATGCGCCTGTTCGGCATCGGACCTGCGCTCGGTGGCTTCCATCTGCGTGTAGAGCAGCCACATCACGTACAGGACGCAGCTCGCGAACAGGAGCGTATTGAGAAGCATGACCGCCAGGAGTGTCCTGACGTTAGCCCAGAAACCGCGGCGGCTCCGGACAGTTCTCTCGGGCGAAGCGGGACGCTCCGCCCGAGAAGGACGTTCGTTCCGTATCCGTACCATGAGAAAACTCCGTAGTTGTGAGGAGCTTCAGTGCACCTCTGGGAAATATTATATATGAGGTATTTGAAATGTCAATGAACGGGCCTCTAGCTCACGATGCGGAAGATGTCGTGGACGGAGACGACCGCCATGAGGAGGAGTATGAGCGCGAAGCCGACCATGTTGAAGGCCTGCGCGACCACCGGCTTGATGGGCCGCCGCGTGACGGCTTCGATGAGGACGAACAGGAGCCGTCCGCCGTCGAGCGCGGGAATCGGTATGAGATTTATGAGCGCGAGGTTTATGGAAATGACGGCCATCAAGGAGAGCAGGTTCCCGAATCCGGCGGACGAGGCCGCGCCGACCGCGCCCGCGATGCCGATCGGCCCTGCGACCTGGGAAAGGTTCGCGTGGAGCGTGAACACGCCGGCGAAGAACTGCGCGAGCCCGATAGCCGTGAGCTTCGTCGCTCCCCACGCGAGCACGGCTCCGTCGATGAGCGCCGGACCGAGCGCCTCCGAAATCACGCCGATGGTCGAGACCTCGACGCCGAGCGCCTTGCGCGACGGGTCGGAAGGAATGAGCCCGGTCGCGGGGATGACGGTCACGCTCCCCATCGAGCCGTCGGCATGCTCTACGGAAAGCGTGACCGGAGCGCCGGCGACATCCTTCGCGACGAACGCGGAGAAGTCCGCTGACGACGTGCCGTCGAACGACGCGTCCCCGACCATCGCGCGCGCGATGATGTCGCCCGGCTGGATGCCGGCGGGGGCCGCGGGCGAACCCGGGAGCACGTCGGCGACCGCGAGCTGCACGTGGGTGGCGCGAGCGGCTTCGTCGGCGGAAAGCGCGCGCGGCGTGCCGGCCACCAAGGCCGCGGTGATGAGCACGTACGCGAAGAACAGGTTCATCGCCACGCCGGCAACGAGAGTGAACGCTTGGAGGATGCGCGGACGCATGACGAAGGAGCGCGGGTCCGCGGATCCCGCGCCGTCTTCGCCATAGATCTTCACGAAGCCGCCCAAGGGGAGCCAGTTGAGCGTGTATTCGGTCTCCCCGCGCTTGCCGAGCCTGAGCGCGCGCGGCGGGAAACCGATGCCGAACTCGTCCACGCGCATGCCGGAGAGCTTCGCCGCGACGAAATGCCCGAACTCATGCACGAGGATGAGCGCGACGAGCACGACGATGAAAACGAGTAGCTCCATGCGCTCCCAGTATGCCATATCGCCCAAATCAAAAGGCGCGACATCGCTGCCGCGCCTTTGGGAAACCGTTCGAACTTCTACTTGTACTGAACGCGAGCAATCGTATCCGCCGTCTTGAGGTGGAAAACCAGCGTCCGCTTGTCCGGCCCGCTATCGTTCCACAATTCATCCGTGAAGAAATCCCGGATTTTCGCCCGCAAGGGCTCGAGCGCGACGGGCAGGATGTTTTGGAGCGACTGCTGCTGCTTCCGGCGTTCCGCCAGGAGCTCCTCGACGAAGAGTCGCCCCGCCCGGTTCATTTCGGTCTGGTGGACCCAGACCGTGCCGGCCATGTTGTCGCGAAAGCCGACAGCAGCTATTTGCAGATCGTGCTCTTGGATCGGGTTTCCAATCCCTCGCTTCGCGCAGAGGGCTTGGACGTTCGTCTTATATTGTTCGAAGGCCATTCGACCCTCCCCTGTTGTGAATGAAAACAATTACTGGCTTCTAGCGTACTACAAAATTACTCTAAAGTCAATACCCGCCCTACTGCGCGATCTCGGTCTCCTTCTTCTCGAGAATATTCTCGAGCGCGTCGTTGCCCGCTTCGATGAGCTTCTGCACCTCGTCCTTGAAGCGCTTCACCTCGTCGTCGCTCACGCCGCCGCCTTTCTTGAATTCCTCTATCGCCTTGAGCTCGTCGGCGCGGTGGCCGCGGAGCGTGTTCTTGGCCTGCTCGTGCTTGTCTTTCGCGATGCGCGCGAGCTGGGTCCGACGTTCCGCCGTGAGCTCGGGGAAGGTGACGCGCAACCCTTGCTCGTCGGTGGCGAGGCCGACGCCGAGATCGGCCTCCGTGATGCCCTTCTCGATGGCTTTCGCCAAGGAAGCGTCCCAGGGGATGATGCGGAGCGTGCGCGCGTCTTCCACGGAAACGGAGGCGAGCTGCGTGAGCGGGGTGCGCACGCCGTACGCTTCCGGCTTCACGCTGTCGAGAAGCGTCGGGGTCGCGCGGCCGGTGCGCACGCCGGAGAGCTCTTTCGAGAGCCATTCCTCCGTTTCCTGTATCTTGCTTTTCAGCGGGTTGTAGTCGTAAACGGCCATAGGCTAGTGCATCCGGCTGCGCTTCTCATCCTCCGCTACGCGCATCGCGAGTACCGAGACTTCTTCCGCGCCGAGACCGTGCTTCTTCCCGAACGCATCGCATTCATTCTCGTTTTGCGAGAAGAACGGATCGGAGGACAGCGCCTTCTTCAAAGATGCCACGAGCTCCTTGTCAGCGAGAAAAGCATCCACGTTCATCTTCTCTCGCAATTCGGTTACTGCCTGTGTGAACGCGATGCCGCGGGCCGCTTCTGCGTCCATCGCGAGCTGTTCCGGGTCCTTCTGAATCTGACGGCGTTCGAGGTTTTCCATAGGCATGCATTATACCTTCTTGGGCAGGACGAGCGCGAGATGCTCGAGGATCATGCGCACCGGCGCGCTCCGGTCATAGAGATACCCCCGCAGGACGCTGATGTCGCGCAAGGTCGCGGCGAGCGCGGGAGAATCCTTCTTCTTAAACGCTCCGTATGCGGCCGCTTCGGCACCGCTCAGTATCTCGATCGCCTTGTCGCGGTTCCTCCGGCGCTCGTCCTCGTCTTTCCCGGTCGCGAGCCGTTTGGCTATCGCCGCCCGCTTCTCTCTCGATGCTTTCAGGAATTCTTCCGCGCTTTCGCCGAGGGTCGGGCGTCCTGCGTGAGCGCGGGAAAGGATCTGCACGCGAGAACGCAAGGTGGGAAGGAGGCCGCCGAGGCTCGGCAATATGAGGAACAGGTATGTGCCCGCAGGCGGCTCCTCGAAGAGCTTCAGGAGCGCGTTCTGCGCTTCGTGATACGCGCGACCTGCGGAAACGATGATGGCTTTCGCGTCTCCCGCGAGCGGCGCGCCGACCGCGGCTTCGGCGGCGCGGCGCGCGTCTTCGACCGAGAGCAGGCCGAACCGCATGACGACGACGTCGGGATTGCCGCGCGCATCGAGGCCGAGCTCTGACTTCAGGTAGCCGAGCGCCTGCGCGATTCCCTCCTCCGCGTCCGCTTCGATGACGAAGGCGTGGTGCATGCGCCCATTCTACCGCTTCGCCAGGATGCTCTTCTGGTAGGTGTTCAGGTGCTTCAGCGCGATGCCCGTGCCGCGGGCGACGCAGTAGTACGGGTCCTGTGCGAGCTTCGCCATGACTCCCGTGCGGCGATACACGAGCTCGGTCATCTGGCGCAACTGGGAGGAGCCGCCGGTGAGGATGATGCCGTTGTCGATGATGTCGGCGGCGAGCTCGGGCGGCGTGTCCTGGAGCACCTTGCGCACCGCTTGCATCATCTCGCGCAATTCGCGCGAGACCGCTTGCACGATCTCATTCGTGCCGATCTCGACCGTGCGCGGGAGCCCCGAGACGAGGTCGCGTCCTTTCACCGGTATCGTGAGCTCTTCGTTCAAGGGCACCGCGGCGCCTATCTTTATCTTGAGCTCTTCCGCGGTCTTGTCGCCGATGGAGAGGTTGTGGACCTTCTTCACGTGGTCAACGATGGCGCGGTCGAGGCGGTCGCCCGCGCACTTCACGCTCGTCGATGCGACGATGCCGCCCAAGGAGATCACCGCGACGTCTATGGTCCCGCCCCCGATGTCCGC
>DATKNE010000009.1:0-2069 GCA_035541515.1 Minisyncoccota bacterium
GTGGTATAGGAAAACTAATCCGGTTCATTTCATCGTTCGGACCAGCCGCGCCCCGGGCCGTCAGGGGAATAGGAGTACGTCATGCTAAATTTCATGCGCGAGAATGCAGGAATCCTGCATCACCTCGGAATGATCGGCTACTTCCCGATCGTCATCCTCCTCGTGATCGTCGGCTGGTGGATGGTCTATCATCACCATGTCCTCGGCCGATCGAGGCTCTGGGTGGGGGTCGTCTACATGCCGCTTCCGTTCACGGCGCTCGTCTGCGACGTCGTCTTCTACTGCGGCATCGGAATCACGGCGAGCCTGTTCGGAAGAGGGCTGCTCCTGGTCCTGTTCGCCATCCTCGCGTGGTCTATCTCGACGTTCGTCGCCCGGCAGCGCCACGCCCCGTTCGCCGCCGTGCCATCGGGTTTCATCAGCTTCGGACGCTGAGCCTCGAAAAACTGCGCCTCGACCTTCCCGGTCGAGGCGCGCTCTTTTTATCTTTCAGTCCCGCACCAGGGGCAGAACCATTTCCGAGCTCGCTTCGGCGCGTCACCTATGGACCACCACTTATGGCAACTCGCGCACTGGAAGTGCGCGAGCGTCTCGTCCGAGCGCTTGTGTCTCATGCTTCTTTGCGTCCGGCGAGCGCGGCGCGGAGGGTCTCAGCGTCGGAATACTCGAGCTCGCTTCCGGTCGCGAGCCCGCGCCCGAGGACGGAAATGGTGAGCGAGTCGCGGTGGGGCGCGAGTAGCTCGCGGACGCGGTCGGCCGTATGTTCGCCTTCGCTCGTCGCCGAGAGCGCGAGCACGACTTCCTTGAGCCCGTTCTTGAGGCGCTTCTCGACCGCGCGCAGGAGCTCTTTCTCGCGAATCGCGCCTTTGCCGGAGAGCGTGAGCACGCCGCCGAGCACGAAATAGCGGCCCTTGTAGGTGCCGGCGCGCTCGACCGCGGAAAGGTCCTGGTCTTTCTCGACGATGAGGAGCTGGGAGTCGTCGCGGGTCTTTGCCGAGCAGTAGCTGCATACCGTCGCCGTCGTGCCGTTGAAGAACCGCAGGCACTCGGGGCACTGATGCACGTCGCTCCCGAGCGCGATGATGAGGTCCGCGAGCTTCTTGCGCTCCGCGCTTCCGGCGGAAAGGAGGTAGAAGACGAAGCGCTTTCCCTGGCGAGGGCCGATGCCGGGCAGGCGCGCGAGCGCGGTGGCGAGTTCGTCGATGCGGTCCATGCTACTCGAATTCTCCGGCGAGGTCGCCGTAGCCTTGCGTGTCTATGGGCTGGAAGGTGGCGCGCTTCTCGTCGAAGAAGAGCTCGGCGCGGCCGGTCGGCCCGTTCCGGTGCTTCTCGATGAGGATTTCCGCGACGCCCGGGCGGTCGCTTTCGGGATTCCGCTTGTCGTCTCGATGGATGAACATGACCACGTCCGCGTCTTGCTCGATGGAGCCCGAGTCGCGCAAATCCGATAGGCGGGGCTTGCCGCCGCGCTGCTCCACCGCGCGCGAGAGCTGGGAGAGCGCGATGACCGGCACCTGGAGCTCGCGCGCGAGGCCCTTCAAGGAGCGCGAGATCTCGGTGACTTGCTGTACGAGCGAGTCGGACGCCTTGGTGTTCGTCGGGGCCATGAGCTGGAGGTAGTCGACGACGATGAGCCCGATGCCGCGCTCGCGCTTCAGGCGCCTGGCGACCGCGCGCATGGCGAGGATGTTGTTGCCCGGCTTGTCGTCGATGTAAATCGGCGCCTTGGAGAGCACTTCCAAGGCGTCGCGGATGCGCTCGAAATCTTCCTTCTCCTTCACTTGGCCGGTGCGGAGCTTCCAGGAATTGACGAACGACTCCGCCGCGAGCATGCGGTCAATGAGCTGTTCCGAGCTCATCTCGAGCGAGAAGATGCCCACCGGGACGCCGTGGCGGACCGCGGCGTTGCGGGCGATATCGAGAGCGAGCGACGTCTTGCCCATCGACGGGCGCGCGGCGAGGATGACGAGGTCGGAAGGATGGAATCCCGAGAGGAGGTTGTCGAGGGCAGGGAAGCCCGACGGCACTCCGCGGATGCCTCCTTCGCGCTTAGACAGCGCTTCGATGCG
>DATKNE010000010.1:0-4691 GCA_035541515.1 Minisyncoccota bacterium
AGCGGGTGGTATCCGTGCAAGCAACGGATACGGCCGAGATTTTTCCTCACATACGGCCCGTTTGAAGATGTCCTCTGTCGGGCCGCCGGGAATCGAACCCGGGTTACACGCACCCGAAGCGTGCGTAATACCTCTATACCACGGCCCGACACAGGACACCTCCTTGTGGTCACGGATAGTTCCCTCGCCGTCGCTCGGACACTTCCGCGACCCCGCCTCGCCGTCGCGCAGGCTTGCGCGATATGGCTCCGGCTCGCACCAGCCACAGTCCGCAAAGCAGTCTGTGGCCTGTGTGCTGGTGCGCTCTATAGGATTCGAACCTATGACCTTTCGCGTGTGAAGCGAACGCTCTAACCAACTGAGCTAAGAGCGCGAACCCTTAGACGATACCAGATTCACCTTCCTAGCGCACATCGCCAGAACCCGCTCCGGCACCGGAGCGGGTTCTGACTTCAATCCGGCCAGAACGGCTGCCACACGCTCAAGCCTTCAGTCGAAAGGCCGTTCGAGGCAAAGTTGCCCGTCCAGATATTTCCGTTGTTATCCATCGTCACCCCCATGCATTGGTTGAGCGCAACCGAATCGCTGATTTGGCCCACGAGGGAAACGCGAGTCGGATCGGTCACGTTCAGCATGAGCATCATATGGCCGCTCTCCCCCGTGAGTATGACGAAGGTCTTGCCGCTTCTTTTCGTGAGGACGATCGAGCGCGGCGTGCCGAAGTTTCCTGCAGGCCCGCCCGTGACCTGGTGAAATCCGAGGAGCGTAGGGGTCGGGGTGCCCGGCATCTGGCTTATATCCCAGATGGAGAGCACGGTCTTAGCGGTACCGCCGCCTGAGCAGGAATAGAGACGTTCCTGACCCGAAACGTCGAGATCAACGAATACCCCGCGCGTCTGTTTGGAATAGTCATTCGGGTCATCTGCTGCAAGGACCTGCCAAACCTTAACGGGCGAGGCGAGGGTCGTGTAATCAAAGGCTCCGATGCGGACGTTCGATGCTCCCGCGTTATCCGTCCCGAAGAAGCAGAGCTTCTTCGCGGGCCACGCGGCTGTGCGGCGGCAATTGATGAGCGAGGTTCCTGGGACATCGCCCTGATACTCGCCGGCAAACGTCAAGGAGGTGTCGCCTCCGGAATAGTCCACGATGGCGACATTCGCGCGGCTGAGCGTTGGTATGAGAAGCACCTTGTTGGTGCTGTCGTTACAAATCCCGCTCGCGGCATTGAGGTATTTCGGGCTGCTCGTGACGAGCGTCTGCCGAATCGACATGCTTGCCGGATTGGTGATATTGATCGATGAGACTCCGCGCGAGCCGTTTTCGCACGACACGAACGCAGTGGTCTCGTCGGCATTGAAGGTGACGTCATCGATCCCAGAAAGGTTAGTGCCATCCGTGAGCGACCCAATGATCGTGCGCGTAGTCGGATCGACAACGATAAGGGTATCTCGCCCCGCGGCGCCGCAGCCAGCATAGATACGTCCGGTCACGGGCCCTTTGGCGATGTAGACGATGCTCTTATAGTTGGGGTTGTCGATGGTTCCCAGCAGCTTGAAGAATTGAGCTCGTGCCGTGATGCCAGAACGTATGAGCATATACGTAAGAGCTTATCAGAAACGGGGGCCGCTCAACCTTTGTGCATCGCGATCATGGGGATGACACGGCGCAAAGTCGGCCCGCAGAGCGTTATTGCCACGCTTCTAGCGCGTTTGTTTGAGATGCTCGAGGTCGGAAAGCACCTTCCGAACGTCGTTCGTGAGGGTCTCGAGCGCCACGACTTGCGCCGTCTTGCGCGCCGCTTCCTTCTCGTCTTCCGTCATCTCCTCGATGTCTTCGCTCATCTCCTCCACGTCCTCCTGGATTTCCCCGATGTCCTCCTGAATCTCGTCCACGTCCGCCTCCACCTCGCGCAGGCTCTCCGAGTGGCGGTTCACGGTTATCTGGATGAAGATGGCGAGATAGATCGCCTCGAGGGAGACGACGGTCGTGAGGATGAGGAACATGAGGTCCCAGGCGAGGATTCCCGCGAAAGAGAGCGCGAAGAACGCGAAGAAGACCGCCGTGTGGATCACGAGCGAAGGCGTCGAGCCGACCCACCTGGTGATGCGTTCGATCGGATGCATGCCCGTCGATTTTCCGTTCCCGTTCATGATTGAATCAAGATAACAGATTTTATTTCGTGGTCACGAGTAATCCGCTCGCCGTCGCTCGCAGATTCTCTCGACCCCGCCTCGCGGATTCGCTGGCTTGCGAATCATCGCTGCGGCTTCCACAACGCACGAAAGCCGGAGCAGTCCGGCTTTCGTGTCTGTTGTGGACCCAAGGAGATTCGAACTCCTGACCCCCTCATTGCAAATGAGGTGCTCTACCAGCTGAGCTATGGGCCCAAAAATGGCCGAAGAACGGCCGAGTTTAGGCTGCAATTGACCCTATTCCCATCGCGTGGGGCCTCGCGAGCTGTGCCACGTCGAGATCGAGCGACATGGGAGCGCAAGACGTCATGCGCGCTCCATGCCGAGGCCGTCGTTTATTACGCGTATCGGCCATTGGTCATCAAGGCGCTTCAGGCGATCAAGCTGAAGACTCACCGATTCCCGCCACTGCAGCCAGTGCACAATCTAGCACGGGATTCCCTATCTTTCACTCGCTACGCCCGCGCGAGACCTATCACGTGCTCGAGGAAGTTCGCGAGCGGGATGCCGACCGCGGCGAGCGCTTTGGGCAGGAGCGATTCGGAGGTCATCCCCACCGCCGCCGCGCTGTTGGTCTCGAGATAGTAGATCTTCCGCGGCGTCACCATGAAATCGCTCCGCGAGTAGTGGCGCTGGCCGAGGGCGCGGTGCATGACTTTCGCGAGCCGCTGGAGCTCTTCCGTCTCCACGCGCGAGAAGCGCCCCGGCACTATCTCTTGCGACGCGCCGTTGTACTTCGATTCGTACGAGAAGAAATCGTTCTCCGGCGGGACTATCTCGATGACGGGCAGCGCATACTGCGCCTGGCCGCGAAGGTCGTCCACGACGCCGACCGTCGCCTCTTTCCCACGGATGCGCTCTTCGATGAGCACGCCCCGCGAGCCTTGGGCGAAGATAGCCTGGACTGCGTCGAGGATCGGCGAGAAGCCGGCGGCCATCTGCACGCCCACCGACGAGCCCGAATCCACCGGCTTCACGACGACCGGCTGGAGGAATGAGCGCACGACTTCCCGCACGATATCGTCCGCGCCCGTCCCGGATTCGACATACCTGAAATCCGGCGTCGCGACGCCGTGCTCCTTCGCCTTCATCTTCGCCATGAGCTTGTGCATGGCGAGATACGCGTGGAACGAGTCCGCGCCCGCGTACGGCACGCTGAACCGCTCGAGGAGCCGCTGGAGGTCGCCGTTCTCGCCGTATTCGCCGTGGAGCGGCAGGAGCGCGACGTCTATCTGCCGCAGGATGCGCTCGGGCGTGGACGGCTTGCCGCGGTCGTGCCAGACGCCCTGCTTGTCAATGTAGATGTCGCGCGCGTCATAGCGCTCGGGCGAGAGGTTCGCGAGCATCGTCGCTCCGGACCTGAGCGAGACCTCATGCTCGCTCGAGACGCCGCCGCGCAGTACCCCGACCACCGTTTGCATGCGGAAAGTATAACGTACGCGCTAGGCGCGCAGGCTCTGGCTACGCGCCCTGCGGTGGCGATTGAGCGAGAACCGGTGCGCCTCAGCATTCGCCAGCACCGCGTCGGATTCGGAGATGCCCGCGCGCGCGGCGCCGATGACTTCCCGCGGCCGGTGCCGCTCGTCTTTCACGACCGACGCGACCGGAATCTGCACCCCCGCCCCCGCGAGCACGGATTCTGCCGCCTTCTTCTGCGTCTTGCCGCCGTCCACCACTATCGCCTGCGGGAGGTCCCATTCCGGGTGCGTAAGGCGCCGCGAGAGCACTTCCTTCAGGGAGGCGATGTCGTCGTTCTTCTGCACGCCGCGGATGCGGAACGTGCGGTACTCCGACTTGACCGGGATGCCGTCGATGACGACCGTCATCACCGCGATGGCGTTCGTGCCCGAGAGGTGCGCCGTGTCATACGCCTCGATGCGCCCGCCTTTGCCTTCGCGCAGATCGCTCAGGTTCTCGTCCTTGATGAGCGATACGTCCTGGATGTGGTCGAGCGAGAAGAGCTGACGGCGCGCTTCGGCGGCATCCTCGAACCGCTCGCTCTTGGCCGCTTCTTTCATCTCCCGGTTGAGCTTCGTCCGGAGCTCTTTCGTCTTGCCCGAGAGGAACAGGCTCACGTTCCGGATGGAGCGGAGGTATTCCTTGCGGTCTATCTCGCGCGGATACTGCCGAATCTGCCGATTGAACTCTATCTTCGCCTTCTGGTGCTTGCTGGCGTCCATGACCGGCTTCGGCGTGTCGAAGAACGGGAAGATGCGGCGGATGAGCCGGAGGCCTTCGCGCAATTGCGCGCCCGAGGGGAACGGGCCGAAAAGGCTCTTCAGCTTCTGGCCGTCCTGCGTGCGTTTGCTTTTGAAATCCAGGTCCTTGCCGCGCACGGCAAGCACGCGGGGAATCTCCTCGTCCGTGATGACGGCGTAGAGGAATGTCTTGTCGTCCTTGCCGTCCACGTTCGCGGGCGGCCGATACTGCCGGATGAGCGCTGACTCGCGCACCAGGGCTTCGAGCACGGTCGGCGCGGCTTCATAGGAAAGCCGGTCC
>DATKNE010000011.1:0-2365 GCA_035541515.1 Minisyncoccota bacterium
CATGCGCACCGACTCGGTGAATCTCGCGAAGGAAGCCGTCGCGAAGATGGCGAGCGTCGTCGAGCAGGAGTTCGGGAAGGAGTACCTGCAGGTGCGCGCCTACAAGACGACGAGCAAGAACGCGCAGGAAGCGCACGAGGCCGTCCGTCCGACCGACCCCGCGAAAGACAAGGCGGGCGCCACGCCGGACGAGGTCGCGCTCTACGCGCTCATCCGCACGCGCGCCCTGGCCTCGCAGATGGCGAGCGCGAAAGTGATGCGCACGACGATAACGGCGCGCGCGAGCGCGGACATCCCCGCATTCATGGCAAACGGCTCGCGCGTCCTCTTCCCCGGCTGGCTCGCGCTCGACACCAAGGCGCGCGGCGAAGACGTCGAGCTCCCGAAAGTCGCGGCCGAAGACGCGCTCTCGCTCCTCTCGCTCGCCGCGCAAGAGAAGCAGACGGAGCCGCCGAACCGCTACACGGAAGCCGGTCTCATCAAGGAGCTCGAGAAACGCGGCATCGGGCGCCCGTCCACCTACGCATCCATCATGAAGACTATCCAGGACCGCGGCTACGTGGAGAAGCAGGGGCGCACGCTCCAGCCGACCGCGACCGGGATGGTGGTCTCCGGCTGGCTCGAGGAGCACTTCCCGGACTACATCAGCGACACGTTCACCGCGGAGATGGAAGACGAGCTCGACGAGATCGCGCGCGGCGAGCGCGAGTACGAGAAGACGCTGAAAGAGTTCTACGGCCCGTTCGAGAAGGCGGTGAAGAGCAAGGACAAGCTGCCGAAAGCGACCGCGCTCGGCGATGCTCCCGCGGAATTCCCCTGCCCCATCTGCGGGAGCCGGATGGAGTTCAAGCTCGGCAGAGGCGGCGTGTTCATGAGCTGCAAGCGCTACCCGGACTGCATCGGGGCGCGAACCGAGGAAGGTCTCGAGCTCAAGGGCGACGAGCCCATCGGGCATCACCCCGAGACCGGCGCGCCGATCTACCTGAAGACCGGACGCTTCGGCCCGTACGTGGAGATGGACCTCCCGGAAGAGCCTGCTCCGGCCGAGGGCGAGAAGCCGAAGAAGAAGGGCCGCGGCCGCCCGAAGAAGGCCGCGAAGCGCGCCGGCGTCCCGCCCGGGACGGACCTTTCGCAGGTGACGCTCGCGGACGCGCTGAAGTATCTCTCGCTTCCGCGGGAGCTCGGGATGCATCCGTCGACCGGGAAACCGGTGTTCGCTTCGGCCGGGCGCTTCGGACCCTACGTCGGCACGGACGGGGAATTCCGTTCCATCAAGAAAGGCGACCCGTACACCATCACGCTCGACGAGGCGCTCGCCTTGCTCGCGGCGCCGAAGAAGCCGCCGAAGGGCGTGGACATCGTCCGGACCGTCGGGAAGCACCCGCGCACGGGGCGGGAGCTCACGCTCTACAAGTCGAAACAGGGCTATTTCCTCAAGAAAGGCCTGCGGCGCATCTACCTGCCGGAGACGGAAGACGCCGGCGCGCTCACGCCGGAAAAAGCAGCGGAATACCTGAAATAATCACGGGAGCGTATACTATGGGACTATGACGACCGCTAAGGAGATCATAGCGGAGATGCAGGCCCCGAGCGCCGAGGATGCGGCGCTGGTCGAGAAAGCGTACGAATTCGCATCGAAGGCTCACGCCGGCCACGTCCGGTACTCGGGCGATCCGTATTTCATACATCCGGCGGCGACCGCCAAGGTGCTCGCCGAGTACGGCATGGACGCGACGACCATCGCCGCCGGCCTCCTCCATGACGCCATCGAGGACGGCCTCACGGACGCCACCACCATCGAGAAGGAGTTCGGCAAGGAAACGCTCTTCCTCGTCGAAGGCGTCACGAAGCTCGGCCGGCACAAGTACCGGGGCGCCGAGCGCCACGCCGAATCCCTGCGCCGCCTCTTGGTCGCGACCGCGAGCGACATCCGCGTGCTCATCGTGAAGCTCGCCGACCGCTACCACAACATGCTCACGCTCGCGCACGTGCCGGAACACAAGCGCCAGCGCATCGCGCTCGAGACCGTCGAGATCTACGCGCCCATCGCCGATCGTCTCGGCATGGGAAAGATGAAGCGCGACCTCGAGGACCTCGCCTTCCCCTACCTCGACCCGGACGCGTACTCGCACGCGCTCGAGGTCCGCAAACTGAAGACGAAGGAGACGGAGGAGGGGCTCGCGAAAGTCCAGAAGGAGCTCCGCAAGGCGCTCGCGAAGAAAGGGATGAAGGATTTCAAGACCGACATCCGCATCAAAGGGCTCTGGAGCCTCCACCAGAAGTTGAAGCGCAAGGATGACGACATCACGAAGATCCACGATATCGCCGCTTTGCGCATCGTCGTGGGGAGCGTCGAGGACTGCTA
>DATKNE010000012.1:0-5148 GCA_035541515.1 Minisyncoccota bacterium
ATTCTAGCACTGTGCTAGCGTGCAAGGAATGGAAGCGCTCTCGCGCGAAGAGGCGTGGGTCCTCGAGGAGAAATACGCCGGACATGTAGCGCCCGGATTCGAAGAGGACAGGCGCCGGCTCGCCCGGGGCGAGCCGGCGGCTTACGTCATCGGCCACCAGCCGTTTCTCGGCCTCACCATCTACCTGGATTCGCACCCCTTGATCCCCCGCCCCGAGACCGAGTGGTGGACGGAGAAGCTCATCACCCTCCTCTCTCCTTCAAGCGAGCCATTATCTTTCCTCGACCTCTGCGCGGGCTCGGGCGCCATCGGCTGTGCCGCGCTTGCACGGCTTCCGGAAGCGCGGGTCTATTTCAGCGAGCTCGACCCGGCGCACGAAGCGACTATCTATAAGAACATCCGCGAGAACGGCCTCGATGAATCCCGCGCGCATATCGGCATCGGCGACCTGTTCGCGCCGTTTAGCGACCTGAAGTTCGATGTCATCGCCGCGAATCCGCCGTACATCCCGAGTGGCCGCGCGCTTCCCGAAAGCGTCGCTGGCTACGAGCCGCACCCTGCGCTCTTTGCAGGCGAAGACGGCCTCGCGCTCATCCGTCGCATCGCGAAGGCGCTTCCGAAGCATCTCACCGAGCGCGGCAGCGCCTGGATCGAATGCGACGCAAGCCACGCGGAAGCGGCTCTCGAGATCTTCCGCGCGAACGGCTTCTCCGGAGAGATTATGCACGACCAGTTCGGGAAGCCCCGCGTGCTGGTGCTATCCTTTGCGTAATGCCGGATGCTCCGCTCCAGCCGTTTTCCGCGCCTTCCTTCGTCCACCTCGTCGCCCCTTCCGTCGGAAGCCTTTTGGGCTGGTTCCTCGTGTTCATCTTGGGCTGCTGGGCGGTGTACACGCTCATCGCCATCTACCACTGGATCCGCTACTCGCACAACGCGGCGTTCGCCCTGCCCGCCATCGCCACGCACCTCATCGTGTCGCTCGCGTGCGTGAGCTACGCGCTCTCCGGAACCCTATGACGCCGGAATTCGAGCTCGAACCGGGCGAACGCGTCGTGCTCGCGACACGCAAGCACTGGTTCCTCTTCGCTATCGAGCTCCTGCCCTATGCCGTACTCGCCCTGATGCCCTTTATCATCCCCGCATTCCTGCTTATATCTCCCGTGCTCGCGCCGTACGCCTCGGCAATCAGCTTCACGACGCCCATCGGCCGCGTCGCGGTCGGCGTGTGGCTCCTGGTCGTGTGGACGGGCGCATGGGGCTCGTTCACCCGCTATTTCCTCAACCTCTGGGTGCTCACCGACCGCCGCATCGTCGACATCAAGCAGCGCGGCTATTTCAATCGCGAAGTGTCGAGCCTCCTGCTGAGCCGCGTGCAGGACGTCACCACCGACGTGGTCGGCCTCCTCCCGTCCATGCTCGGCATCGGCACCATCAAGGTGCAGAGCGCGGGCGCCGACGAAGAGTTCCGCATGCCGGGAATCCCCAATCCTGAGCATATGCGCGACACCATCCTCGGCCTCGTCGCTCAGCACACCGGCGCGAGTCAGCCGCAAACGGACGGACTTTAGGGACGCGTGGTAAAATCGCCGTAATGGCTGACAAGCTCTCTACGGAGCCGTACAAGGGCGTGCGCGATTTCTACCCCGCCGACTGGGCGCGGATGCAGGCCATGTTCGCGAGCATCCGCGGCGTGCTCGCGCGCGCGGGCTACGAGGAGTACCAGGCTTCCCCTCTGGAGCGCGCGGAGCTCTACGAAGCGAAGACCTCCGAAGAGATCGTGAACGAGCAGACGTACACGTTCACCGACCGCGGCGACCGCCGCGTCACGCTCCGTCCGGAGATGACGCCTACCCTCGCGCGCATGATCGCGGGCAAGCGCCGCGAGATCCCGTTCCCGGCGCGCTGGTTCTCCATCGGCAACCGCTTCCGCTACGAGCGCCCCCAGAAAGGCCGGCTCCGCGAGTTCTACCAGGCGGACATCGACCTGGTCGGCGCCTCCGAAGGCGAAGCCGATATCGAGGTCGTGACGATCGCGTCGCAGATCCTGAGATCATTCGGCGCGAACGAGAGCGATTTCGTCGTCCGCATGAATTCGCGGCCCTTGCTGAACGCCGCGTGCGCGGCCGCCGGCCTCAAGGGCGACGCGGTGAAGCAGTACCTCCACCTGCTCGACCGCAAGGCGAAGATGCCGCCCGAGGAATTCGCGGCGGCCGCTTCCGCGCTCGCGCACGAGGACCCGCTCGCCATTATTAACGACGCAGGCTCGTCGCCGGAGGTCGCGGCCGAGAAGAAGAAGCTCCTCGACCGCATCAACGCGCTCTCATCGCGCGGCGTGGGCAACGTCGTGTTCGACCCTTCGATCACCCGCGGCTTCGACTACTACACCGGCATGGTCTTCGAGTTCTTCGACACGAACCCCGAGAACCCGCGGTCGCTTTTCGGCGGCGGCCGCTATGACGGCCTCGTCGCTCTCTTTGGCGGCGACCCAATCCCCGCGGTCGGCTTCGCGCTCGGCGACGTGACGCTCTCGGACTTCCTCGACACGCACGGCCTTGCGCCGAAGATCACCGATGCCGCGCCCCAGCTCTATCTCGGCACGCCGCAGGCGGGCGACATCCCCGCCGCGCAGGCGTTCGCGCAGGCGCTCCGCGAGAAGAGCTGCCGCGTCTTCGTGAACCTCTCCGACAAGTCGCTCGGCGACCAGATCAAGGACGCGGTGAAGCGCGGCATCCCGCTCTTTGCCGCCTACGGCGCGAACGAGGTCGCGAACAACGCGCTCCGGCTGAAAGTCCTCGCCACCGGAAGCGAGGAGGCCATGGCGCTCACGGAAGTCCCGGCGCGGCTCGCCGCAGAACGCGCATGAGGGCCATCACGTTCGACATCGAGTCCATCAGCGAATCGAACGTCCTCGGCCGGGTGGATGTGAGCCAGCAGGAGATAACCGTCGTCGCCATCCACGACTCCGAGACCGGAGAATACACGTCCTTCTCGCGCGAGGAATTGCCGAAGCTCTGGCCTATCATGGAGCGCGCCGACGCCCTCATCGGCTTCAATTCCGATACGTTCGATATCCCGCTCCTGAACCGCTACTACCCGGGCGACCTCTCGCGCATCCGCTCCATCGACCTCATGGTCGAGGTGCAGAAAGTGCTTGGGCGGCGCATCCGGCTCCAGTCGCTCGCCGAAGCCACGCTCGGCAAGGGCAAGAAAGGCGACGGGCTCAAAGCGCAGGACTGGTGGCGCGAAGGCAAGTACGACCTCGTGCGCGAGTACTGCATCGAGGACGTGCGGCTCACGCGCGAGCTCTACGACTACGCCCGCGCCCACGGCATCCTCAAATACAAGGACCTGCGGGAGATCCGCGACATCAAGCTCGACACCTCCGGCTGGGAGACGGACGCGGTCTCGGCTCCGGCGCTCACGCACGCGCTCCCGCTCTAGCACATGAAGCAACCGCTCACCATCCCGCTCGCCATCCTCGCCGCAGGCGTCATCCTCGCGCTCGCCACGTATTTCGCGCTCGCGAAGCCGGGTGCCCCCGCGCATGAGGGCGACCCCTCGCTTGTCCGTCCCGTCGGCGCAAGCGACCACATCCTCGGCAACCCCTCCGCGAAGGTCGCTGTCATCGAGTATTCGGATTTCCAGTGCACGTATTGCAAGGGCTTCCACGAGACCCTGAGCCAGCTCGTCGCGAACGAGGGCTCCGGCGGCGACGTGGCGTGGGTGTTCCGTGAATTCCCGCTCGCGGAAATCCACCCGAACGCGCTCGCGTACGCGGAAGCGGCCGAATGCGTCGCGAAAGTCTCGGGCAACGACGCGTTCTGGAAGTTCGCCGACGAATTGTTCGCGAACCAGCCGGTAGATCCGAACGATTTCGGCTCGCTCGCCCTCTCCGCGGGGGCGCAAGGCGACTCCTTCGCCTCCTGCTACACGGACGCGTCCTCGACGGTCGCGGCCCGCATCCAGGCAGACCGCCAGAACGCGCTTGCCGTCGGCGCGAAAGGCACGCCGTATTCCCTCCTCGTGGTCGCCGGGAAAGCGCCGGTGGTGCTCGAAGGCGCGTACTCCTACGATGCGCTCAAGCGGCTCGTGGACCAGGCGCTCGCGAGATGACAAAAGATGCGGCGCCCACATGGCGCCGCCTGAAATTCAGAATTCTATATCTTCTTCTTTTGTGAGCACCTCGGTGACGATCTTGTCGATCATCTTACGCGGCACGTCATGCGTGCCAGCGAAGCGCGCATGCAACTCTTCGATAGCTTCGTCGCTTCCATGCTCCGCCAGATGCGACATGATGTTCTTGAGAGAATCTCCCTCGATACTGCAGAGAAGTTGTTCCGTGAGAGATGCGAGCAGAGCGCCCCGCTTATATCCAGAAAATTGCGCGAGCGCCCGTTCTACCTCTTCCTTACCGGCGATATGAGCGGCGAGGATAAGTTGGATGCGCCTTTCCCTGATACCCGCGAGGCGACCGACAGCGCGCGTCACATCGGCAGTGATCCATCCGATATAGGACCACGCCTGCCATGTGTAGGCCCCCTTGGCATCGTATAAAGGGTACCCTTCGTTCTCTCGGTTCCATTTCTCAAGCCTGCACCAAGTCGCCCACGCAAGACGTGAACCGGCAAGGACCTGGGCTTCGTAGAACAGCTGCGTGACCGAATCCTGCCGGAAACGCGACTCAAGCTCCTCGAGCGCCGCTTGCGCGGATGCGTCGGCACCGATCTTCGCAAACAGCTCCCGCACAGGAGCAGTGACCGTCTCGACGAACGCCCGTTTTGCGAGTTCGGGCTCCTTGGTGCGGAGCGCTTCGAGGACTATCGCAGAAGCAGGGTACTCTTCATCCACGATATCCCGCACGAACGCGTGCAATTTTGAAAAGAGCCCCATAAGGGGGTCATCAAGTTCCGTTTCCATGAATCCCTCCTTGGGTCAGCCCCGGGTAGCCTGCGCCCAGTCTTCCCCGTTGTCAAACGAGCCAGCGCCTATTCATCCAATAATCGGAGCCGATAGAGCGCGAAGGAATCCTCGCCGTCGAACATGTCGGTCGGGTTCGGGAGAAATCGCGTGCGGAGCGCGAGGTCCTCGGTCGCGTCGTTCACGAGGCGCCGGAACACCTCGAACTCTTCCGTGAGGTCCTCGAAATCG
>DATKNE010000013.1:0-6330 GCA_035541515.1 Minisyncoccota bacterium
CGAAATAGGTGCGATCCGCCTCGATGAGCACTGCGGACCATCCCCGGTCTTTCACGAGATGCCAGACGTTGCTGTCGTGCTTCCCGTTGAGCGCCCCGAGCTCGACCGCCCATCGGCTCTCCTCCCCGAGGAGCCGGAATAGCTCCTCGATGATGCCGTCTTCGCCGCTCTGGCTCGTCACGTCGCGGCGAAACCCCTGGAAATAATCCGCTCGCCGCGCCGCAGTCATGGGATATAGCGCTCGTACCGCTCGATGAACTGCGCCGCAATCGCATCCCAGTCGTGTTCGCGCGCGTATGCTTTCCCTGCTTCTCCGAGCCGTTTCGCGAGCATCGGGTCGTCGAGGAGGCGATTGATGGCGCTCGCCACTCCCGCGACGTCTCCATCTGCGGCTACAAGGCCGGTCTGTCCGTCGAGGACCGCGTCCCGGATGCCGCCCGCGTCCGTGGCGACCGAGGGCTTGCCGCACGCGCCCGCCTCGAGGTAGACGATGCCGAACCCTTCGAAATTGAGATTGTTCACGCGCGGCGTGTGCACGTACACGTCCGCAAGATAGAAATACCGCACGAGATCCTCTCCGGTCTTCTGGCCGACGAACTCGACCGCTTCCGCGACGCCGAGTTCCCGCGCGATGCTCTCGAGCCACTCTTGCTTGTCGCCCGAGCCGACGAGCACGTAGCGGGCATCCGGATGCCGCTTCAATACTTCCGGCAGGGCCCGGAGCACGATGTCCTGGCCTTTCCGGCGCTTCAGCCCGCCGACCGTGAGCAGCACTTTCTTGCCCGCGTAACGCGCTCTGAGCGCCGAGAGATCCGGCTCTTTCTCGAACCGGCTGAAATTGACTCCGTTATGGACGATGGAGATCGGCGCGACCGGAGACTTCGCATACTCGAGGATTTTCGCTTTCGTGAATTCCGACGGCACCATGATCTCTTTCGCCGCGCGATACGACGCAAGGAGCATGCGCCGCTCGAGCGGATACGTGAGGGGAAGCACGGCGAAGGTCCCTTGCCCTCCCATGAGGAACGGGAGCTTGTATTTCTTCGCCATGCGCATGGCGAAGAAGCTGTGCGGGAACGCGAGGAGGCAATGCACGAGGTCGAAGCCCGCGAGGTCTACGGAGCCGAAGAAGTGCGGGAGCGCTTTCGGCGTATACACCCGGAAGATATAGGAGGGCAGCTCGCGCCGCACCGGGAACGGGTACGCGCCGAAGACCTTCTCGTCGCGCGGGAGGAAGAGCGTAAAGGAGACGCCGCGCGCATGGAGCGCGCGGCAGAGCTCATACGTGATATTGCCGTGCCCGTTGGTGACGTCGATCGTCTCCGAGAAGATCGCGATGTTCATGCGGGGCTAGCCGAGCGTCCGGCGGATGTCCCCTTCGTGCTCGGCGATCCACTCGTACATCCCCTCCCAGCCCTCCTGCACGCCCGTTCTCGGCTCCCAGCCGAGATCGCTCTTCAGCCGTCGGATGTCGGCGACGAACACGGGCTGGTCGCCGGCGCGTATCGCGGCCATCTTCGGGCGGATCTTCTTCCCGAGCTTATCCTCGAGATGGGACAGGAGCTCGAGGAGCGAGATGGTGTTCTTCGGGCCGCCGCCGACGTTGTATGCCTTGCCGCTTGTCTTGCCGATGTTCTTGATGGCGAGGTCGTAGAGCCGGACGAGGTCTTCCACGTACAGGAGATCGCGCACCTGCTTGCCGCTCCCGTAGAGCGTGAGCGGTCGGTCGAGCATGACCGCGATAGTGAACCACGCGACCCAGCCCTGATCCTCGACACCGAACTGATACGGGCCGTAGATGCAAGATTGCCGGAACACGACGGTGCGGAGGCCGTACATGCGGCTGTAATCGATGACGTACTGGTCAGCGGCGCCTTTGCTGCAGCCGTACGGAGAATGGAAATCGAGCTGTTCGCGCTCGGAGACGCCGTGAGTCGCGTGCGGCTTCGAAATGAACGTGTGGCGAGTCTTCCCTTCCTTGACCGGCAGGTGCGGCAAGGAGCCGTAGACCTTGTTGGTCGACGTATAGAGCAGGATGGGCTTCTTTTTGGACTCGCGGACCGCTTCGAGCACGTTGAACGTGCCGACGATGTTCGTCTCGAAGTCCGCGCGCGGATCGACGATGGAAGTCGTGACGGCGACTTGGGCGGCAAGATGGAGCACTGCATCCGCCTTCGCCACTTCCCTCTGGAGCGCTTTTTCGCCCGTGACCACGTCGCCTCGCACTACCGTGAGCGCGCCTTTAGCGCCTTTCGCGTCCCGCTTCAGGAGCTTCACGTTCACGTCGGTCCCTTTGCGCGAGAAATTGTCAAAGACGATGACGTCCCATCCTTGCTTCAGGAAGTGCTTCGCGGCGTTCACGCCGATGAAGCCGGCGCCGCCGGTAATAAGCATGGTTTTCCTCTTCGCTGTTGCCATAACGGGACGCAGTATAGCCGTTTTTCCTCTACGAGCCAAGGGCGGCCGCGAGCTCCGCGAGCGCGCGCCCGCTCGCCTCCCATGAGAATGCCTTGACCCGTTCCCGACCCGCCTCTGCCAGTCGCTTCGCGAGCGCGGGGTCGTGAGCGAGCTTCCGCATCGCGTCAGCGATCTTCCCGGGAGAATCGGGGTCGGCGAGGAGCGCGGCGGCGCCCGCGACTTCGGCCGGAGCGCCGCGATCGGACGTGATGACCGGAAGCCCCGCGGCGAACGCTTCCGCGACCGGCATGCCGAACCCTTCGACCTTCGAGACGAACACGAGCGCTTCGGCGCGTCCGTACAAGGCCGCCATCTGCCCGTCTTTCATATGCCCGAGGAACCGCACGCGCGCTCCGACGCCGAGCTCGCGAGTAAGCGCGACCAGTTCCTCGTAGTACGCGCCGCCGGTCCTGCCGGCGATGACGAGCTCGCGCTCCCGGTCTTCCTTCGCGAAATCCGCGAACGCGCGGATGATGTTCGCGATGTTCTTGCGCTCTTTCAGCACGCCGGCGAAGAGGAAGAACTTCGGCGGCAGGGGCGGCAGATCGTCCGAGGGCGCGGGAAACGGCATGGCGGCAAGCGGCACGATAGCGCACGACGCAGCCGGGACGCCGAAAAACCGTTCGACGCTTCTCGCGGTAGCCTCGGAGATGCAGACGACGCGGGTCGCGAGCCGGAGCGAGCGCGTATGCATGCGGTACGAAACGGAGGCGAGGAGCTTCTCGCGGAACGTGTTCCTGGGCAGCTCGAGATAGGCGAGGTCTTCTACGATAACGATGGATTTCCTCGGCCGGAAGAAAAGCGGGATGACGGGCGTGAAGAAGACATAGACGTCATGCGCGCGGCCGATCTGCCGAGCGCCGGAGAGCCAGACGTTGCCGGAAAGCTCTTGTACCGCGACCCCGGGCACGGGAAACGCTGATTTGCTATAGACGGTAATCCGGGCATCTTTCGGCGCCGCCTCGACGAGGCCCTTGGCGAGCTCGAAGATGCAACGCCCCAGGCCGCCAGGCTTCTGGGGATCGCAAGGGTCGGCGATGAGAGCGATAGTCATGAGAAACTCGAGCGCATCTTACCTTGTAGGCGTAATGCTTGCGAAGATCGCGCGGGCCCGCTCGCGCCAGGAGTAGCGCTTCGCGAGATTCTTCGCGCGCTCAGCCCGGCTCGCGTCCTGCGTCTCGGTCTCGAC
The DNA here is from genome assembly GCA_035541515.1 of Minisyncoccota bacterium. Taxonomy (GTDB): domain Bacteria; phylum Patescibacteriota; class Minisyncoccia; order Phycocordibacterales; family Phycocordibacteraceae; genus C7867-001. The sequence continues at coordinate 3,647 of DATKNE010000013.1, forward strand.
GGCCGCTCGAATCGCCTCCGCGAGGCTTTCGGCGGAACCTGGTCTGTAGAAACGCGCCACCGCCTCGTCGAGCACTTCCCGATGCGAGATGGTATCGGCGGCGACGATAGGCCGCCCCGAAGCGAGGTATTCGAACACTTTCAGAGGCGACGTGTATCGCTCCGCGATTTCCGAACCCGGCGCCGCGGTCGATACGAGCGCATCGGCGGCGGCAAGCCATCGCGGGACTTCCGTATTCGCCACCATACCGGGCGTATAGAGCCGCTCCCCTGCCGGATGTTTCCCGATGAGCGCGACGACGTAGTCTTCGGGCAAGAGTTTCGCCGCTTCGCGGAGTGTGTCCACTCCCTTCCACGCGGGCGCGGAGCCGGAATATACGACGAGCCGGGTTCCGAGCGGAAGACCGAGCTCCTCGCGCGCTTCTTCGCGCGACGGGAGATGCGCGAAATGCTCGAGCGCGACGCCGTCAGGAGCGAGACAGATGCGTTCGGCGGGAATGCCGTATCGCTCGGCGAGCTCGCGGCGATACGCGTCGGTCACTACGACCGTGCGCAGCGCGTGCCGCATGAGCGGCAAATACAAGCCCAGGCGCTCGGGCTTGATGTGGCTCTCCCATACGAGGCGTCGGCGCGGCAGGAAAAGCGCCATGTCGCCGCGCGAATAGAGGAAGTCGTACCCTCGATGCCTCAGAAGGAACACCCGGACGGAAATAGCGAAAGTAAAGGTAAGGAGCGGGAATGAAAACGGTATCGAGAACGGCAGCACGAGAGCGGGCAAATAGCGGATTCTAAAACGCGAGGGGAGGCCCGCGGAAGCGAACGCGGCTTCGGCGCGCGCACCCGGATACCGCGGCACGATGAGCGTGACCTCGGCCCCTTCGGTCGCGAGCGCATCGCACGTATAGAGGACCTGCAGGCTGTGCGCGCGAGCGTTGGGGACGCGCACGTTGGTGATGTAGTAGATCTTCATGAGCGCTTTTCGAGCACGAAGAAATGATGGTACTGGTTGCCGAACGGCACGAATTCCTTCTTGATTGAGAATCGCTTCGCGAGCGACTCGCGTACGCGCCTGGCCGGGTACCCTTTCTTCCCTATCTCCCAATAGTGCTGGCCGTTGAACCGATGCTGTTTCGGGTACGGGATTTTCATCGCGAACCGGAGTTCCGGGAGAAACGGCAGCTTCAATAGGAATTTCACCGGCGGACCGAAATGCGGCAGGCTCAGGATGACGTGCTGGTTCGATACGCGCGAGAGCTCGGCGAGCGCCGTATCGAATTCTTCGAACGGGAGATGTTCGAGCACCTCGAACGCGCAGACGACGTCGAAGCTCGCGTCCGGATGCGGCAGCGCGCGCACGTCGCCGACCGTGTCCGGGTGCAGGTCGTCCGCGACATCCACCGACTGGTACGCGATGGAAGTATTGCGCTTCAGGTACGAGCCCACGACGCCGTCGCCTACGCCGACTTCGAGCACGGAGGAGGGGCTGAGCGCGAGAATCTCCCGCAACTGCGCCGCGTAGCTCGCCCAGCGGTCTTCCCCGCTGTATTTCTGGAACGCATACGCTTCCTTCGAGACTTGGCTTTTCATGGCGAGAGGAGCGAGAACAGCCGGCCCACGATGATGCGCTCATCCGCTTCCGTGCGCGCCGTCGCAGAAAGCCGCGCGGCAAGCGCGCGCCGCTCTGCCTGCGGCATACGCACGAGCGAACGGAGCTTCTCCGCAAGCGCTTCAGGATTCGGCTCGAACAAGAGCCTGTCCGCGTCCGACTTGAAAAAAGGCGCGAATGCCCGGTTCGCGACGAGCGGGATGCACCCCGAAGCCATAGACTCGAGCACGGCCTTGTCGATGCCGCCTGTGGGGGCAAGGTTCACCGAGATATCGTTCTGCCGGTAGCGCTCCGGCATGGCGTCATAGGGCATGGCACCCATAAAATGCACGGCACCCGAGATGCCGAGCCGCGATGCCTGCGCGGCAAGCGATTCTTGGTATGCGGCATCGCCCGGGACAGTCGGCGCGCCGACGAGCGAGACTTCGGCGCGGACGCCTTCTGTGCGCAAGAGCGCGAGCGCGTCGAGGAGTATCTCGAGCCGCTTGATGGGCGTGATGCGCCCGACGCTCACGATGCGCGCCGGTTCGTGGAACGCACCGTCGCGCGCCGTCTCGAATCGGGAAACATCGATGCCGTGTCCGACCACGTGCGCCTTCGGCGTAGCGACGCGAAGGCTCTCCGGCGCCGCGGTCGCGACCGCATCGACGAAGAAGAGCGCGGTGCGCAGCTTGAGGTTGACCTGCCGGTGCGTATACCAGAGCACGACCCGCTTATGCCACGCTTTCCAGAGCGCGCCCGCGAGGACGACGTACTCGGGATTCATATGCACGAACACCGCGTCATAGTCGCGACGGAGGCGCCACGCGAGCCGCAGGAATCGCAGCGCATACGCGACCTTCCCGTGCTTCCCGTGCTTCCCGTGCTCCTTGCCGAGCGAATGGACGCGGACATTCGGCGGCAATGCGTGTCTCCCTTCCTTGAGGCAGATGACCTCGACCTGCTCTGCCTTCCCGGCAAACTCAGCTATCCAGCGGACGAAGAAAGCGAGCGCTGAATCTTCCGTATCGACGGCCTGAGTGACGATGAGGAGGCGCATGCCGCTATCGTACCTTGTTTCGCTTCCCGGTTCTTGCCCT
>DATKNE010000014.1:0-3541 GCA_035541515.1 Minisyncoccota bacterium
AGCCATCGACCAGACTCGCGGCTGGTTCTACACCCTGCTTGCCGAAGGCGTGCTCATGGGCCGCGGCAAGGCGTATAAGAACGCGATCTCGCTCGGGCATCTCCTCGATGCGACCGGACAGAAGATGAGCAAGTCGAGAGGGAACGTGCTCGACCCGTGGGAGGAGATCGAACGATGGGGCGTCGACACGATGCGATTCTGGATGTACTCGGTCTCCCAGCCGGGCGACTCGAAGAATTACGACGAGAAGACGGTGCGGGAAGCGGCCAAGGCGCTCTCGTGGTTCGAGAACAGTGTGAAGTTCTACGAGCTCATGAAGGACAACGCGAAGGGTACCGGAGCGCCGACCGTGCTCGACCGGTGGATGCGCGCCCGGACGGAGCGCGCGGTCATGGACATCACCGCGGCGCTCGACGCGTACAAGCCGTTCGAAGCGTCGCGCGCGCTCGCGGGCTTGTTCGAGGATCTGTCGCAGTGGTACGTGCGGAGAGTGCGCGATCGCGCGCGTGAAGGGGACACTGCGGCGCTCGCGACCTTGCGCGAGACGCTCCGCACCGGCGCCCTGCTTCTCGCGCCCTTCGCCCCGTTCCTTGCCGAAGACGCGTATGCCCGCGTGAAGCACGCGAGCGATCCGGAGAGCGTGCATCTGGCGGAGTGGCCTCGCGAAAAAGGTTGGCTCGCTAGCATGACCCGTGGTTTCTCAAGCAAACGTGATACGGACCTGCTCGCCGGCATGGCGCGCGTGCGCTCGCTCGCGTCGGAGGCGCTCCAGCTGCGCCAGAAGGCGTCCATGAAGGTGCGCCAGCCGCTTTCGAGGCTGTCGGTGCCGGGCGAGCTCACGGCCGAACTCTCCGCGGTGCTCGCGGAAGAAGTGAACGTGAAGAGCGTCGAGACGGGAGCGACGCATCTCGAGCTCGACGCGAAGCTCACGCCGCAACTCATACGGGAAGGGGATGAGCGCGAGATGGCGCGCGCGGTCGCGGAAGCCCGTAAGGCCGAGGGATTCTCCCCCAAAGACAAGGCGCACTCGGAGCTCGCCGAGGACGGGAAGCATTCGGTCGAGCTCTCGAGCGGGCCCGTGCGCTTCAATCTGGTCCGCGATGCGGCATAAGTACCGGACCCGCGGCATCATACTCGCGCGCGCGCCCGCGGGCGAAGCGAACGCCTCCCTCACCATCCTCACGGAAGAATTGGGGCTCATCAGGGCGCGCGCGCAGGGGCTCCGGCGCCCGGGCGCGAAGCTCGCGGCCGCGCTCACGACCTTCGCCGAAGCGGACCTCCAGCTCGTCCGCGGGAAGGACTCTTGGCGGGTCGCCGGCGCGCTCTCCCTCGAGAACTGGTTCGAGAAGCTCCCCTCGCGCGCGGCTCGGGAGCGCGCGGCGCGCGTCACCGGCCTCCTCTTGCGGCTCGCCGGAGAAGCGGGGGACGAAGCGCTCTACGCGACCTTGGCCGGTTTCTTGAGCGCGCTTTCCGTTCGACCCGAAGCCGAGCATGACCCCATCGAGATCATGGCCGCACTCGAGCTTCTGCGGACGCTCGGCCTCGACGCCGGGGAAGCGCCCGCCGATGCGTTCTCGCCCGAGGCGCTCGCGCGCGCGTCGCGCGAGCGCGCGTCCTACGTCGCGCGCATCAATCGCGGGATCACTGCGTCGGGCCTCTGACGCTTGCTATACTCATTCGTGATGCCTCCGCAAGACGACGACCGCAGCTCCTTGGAGCGCGCTCGAGAGCGCCTCTACAAGCCGGGCGCTTCGCAAGAGCCCATGCGCGACGCGCTCGCCCCCGTCGGCGCGCGCAACCTGCCGCACGAGTGGGACCCGGATCCCCTGAAACGCGTGCCGCCGAAAGGCGCGAAGCACGTGCGCTACGCCGCGATCTTCTTCGCGGGCGCCGCCGCGTTCTTCGTGATAGCCGCGGGAATCTCCGTGTACCTGTTCTATTTCGGCGGAAATTCCGTCTCGGTGAACAAGGTCAAGGTCGAGCTCCAGGGACCGACGACGGTCGCCGGGGGCGACACCGTCCCGCTCTCGCTCACTATCACGAACGAGAACCCGGTCGCGCTCGATAACGCGACCATCGAGATAGATTTCCCCGACGGCACCCGGAGCGCCGACGACATCACGAAGAGCTATCCGCGCTACACCGAGAACCTGGGCACCGTCGCGAGCGGCGCCACCGTCACGCGCTCGGTCAAGGCGGTCGTGTTCGGCGGGGCAGGCGACACGCTCGCGCTCCCCGTGTCGCTCTCCTACGGCGCCGCGGGCTCTAATGCGGTCTTCGTGAAGAAATCCACCTACTCGCTCGCCATCTCCTCGACGCCGCTCTCGGTGTCGGTCGACACGCTCGCGCAAGCCGTCTCCGGCCAGCCGCTCACCATCACGCTGAACGTGCGCAGCAACGCGACGGTGCCCATCCAGAACGTCGTGCTCGCCGCGAATCTCCCGTTCGGGTTCTCGCCCACGTTCTCCTCCGTGCTCCTGACGAACTCGAGCTTCCTCCTCGGCACGTTTTCGCCGGGCGAGTCGAAGACCGTGACGCTCGTCGGCACGCTCACCGCGCCCGAGAACGAGCAGCGCGTCTTCCATTTCACGCTCGGGACCGCGAATTCCGCGAGCGACCCGAACGTCGCCGTCTCCTACATGAGCCAGGACGCGAGCGTCACGCTCGCCTCGCCCTTTATCGCGACCTCGATCGCCATCGATGGCAACACCGCGGCAACCCCGGTGCTCACCCCCGGCGCGACCCACAGCGTCATGATCACCTACCAGAACACGCTCGATACGAACGTGGCGAACGCGGCCATCGCCGTGACCATCTCGGGGTCGGGCGTGGACCTGAGCAAGGTGAACACGACGAACGGCTTCTACGACTCGACGACCCATACGGTCCGCTTCAGCAAGGATACGGACCCGTCCTTCCTCTCGCTCGCCCCGGGCGCCAAAGGGACCGGCGCGTTCTCGTTCTCCACGCTTCCGGCCGGCTCCTCCGGCTCCGCGCCGTCGGTGACGATAACCGTGTCCGTCTCCGGCACCCGCACGGGGGAGTCGGGCGTGCCGGAAGCGGTCACCGCCTCCGACTCGCGCACGGCGAAGGTCTCGACCGTGGTCGATTTCTCCGCGGCCTCGCTCCACTACGCGGGACCGTTCGCGAACTCCGGCCCCATCCCGCCGGTGGCCGGGCAAGCCACGACCTATACGGTCGTATGGAACGCGAAGGACCGCGGCAGCCCGGTTGCCGGCGGCACGGTCATCGCCACCCTGCCGAGCTACGTGACGTACACCGGCAAGACGAGCGGGACGGGAAGCATCTCCTATGACCCGTCTTCGCGCACCGTGACCTGGACTGTCGGGGATTTCGCGCCGGGCGCGTCCGCGCAGGGAGCGTTCCAGGTCTCGCTTCTCCCCTCGACTTCCCAGCAGACGGACGAGCCGCAACTCACCTCTGGCGCGAGCTTCTCGGGCTATGACCGCTTCGCGGGAGTCCAGGTGACCGCGGATGCGCCTCCGGTGACGACCGAGACGCCGGGGGACCCGGGGTATGT
>DATKNE010000015.1:0-3035 GCA_035541515.1 Minisyncoccota bacterium
TCGTCTTGTCGTCGGTCCACTTGCCCACGTGATTGTGGGTGTCGGCGACGCTGGTGACTTCGAACCAGTGCGCCTCGCCTGCGCCGATGTCCCAGCCCACCAGTCCGCTCAGGGTCATCGACATGTCCTTGCCCATCTTCGAGTCGCCGGTGCACGACGCGCCCCAGCCGCCGGAGGTCTTCGCGCACTTCATGGTCATCGTGCCCTTCATGTCCTGATCGCCCATCTTCATCGTGGTGTCGGACGACTTCCAACTGCCGAGGAAGCCCTCGACCCAGCGCTTGCCCTCGGGGGGCAGGGTGGGCATCGGGGGCATCGCGTCGGCCTTCTTCTCCGCCTTCGGCGCATCGGCGGCGCGGGCGAGCGAGGGGGCGGCAAGCGCGAGCAGCGAAACGAGCATCGTGTGTCGCAGTTTCATCGTTCCTCCAGAAGTGAAGTGAGTGGCTCGAAAACGCGCGCGCTGAATACCGCGAACGCGCCGCGAGAGGGAAGAGGGATTAACGAACTGGTTGTGAGAGTTCCGGGGTCTCGCTACCGGCGGTCGCACGCCGGCACGAAGTCGCGTGTGCTCGGCGTCGGGCTCGGGGCGCGTCCGTACTCGCGAGGACGACCGACGTCACCGAAGAATGAAACGAAGACGAGCTTCCTCGAGGAACCATCATAGGCAGCCGTCCACGCACCCATTCCGATCCGCTCGACGACCCAAATGAACTCAGCTGTCTTCGCTACGGTGATGACTTGCGGCGTCGTCGTTCCGCATTCGCGTGCAAGCATGTCCTCAACGGTTGGTCCGACAATGGCGAGAGACTCTCGCGGCAAGGTGTCGATCGGATTCTCTATTGAGTGTCGGTGCTTCGCGCAGCCGAGAAGCGTGCCGACGACGATCGAGAGAACGAACCGGCGCATGTGTAATCCTACATCCCTCCGGGGCAGAGCTCGGTGCCACGCGCCCGCCGCTGGCTCGACAGGGCGGCCTCGGCGGGCGTGACTTTCATCATCTCGCGGGCCGCGAATATCGAGAAACGATGTGCGGCCGGAGACATAGGTGACATTTCAGACCGGGGACATGGGTGACACTTTCACGATCCTCTTTCTGCTCTTCCCTCGTTGTCGCAGGTCCACCGATCCAAGCTGAATCGGCCCGAACTCCAGACTCCATATCCCCGCTCTCAGATGTTTCAGCCCGATGAGCTGATGCGCGAGCGCGCGACCCACGAAGATCTGGCGCCCCTCGAATTCTGCTCGACCGTTCTTTCCGACGCGCCGGACCTCGACTCCCTCTGGATACTCGATATCTCTGAAGTCCATCTCGGGGTCGTAGCTTCGCGCTGAGGCCTCGAAGACCTCGGAGGGCGTGGAGCCGCCTAGTGCCTCATGTGGCCGCTCTTCGTTGTAGACGCGGCGGAACTCGTCGAACGATTCCTGCTGCGCAACAAGATCGCTACGCGGCGGCGAAGCGGTCTCGAGCTTGAGAGTGCGATGGAGCCGTTCCAGCCGTCCGTTCTCCTGCGGATTGCCGGGTTTGATCCGCTCGACGCGAATCCCAAGAGTCACCCACCAAGCGGAGAGTTTCGTCATGCCACCCGGTCCACGCGAAGCGAATGGGGGCCCGTTGTCCGTCCGGATTGCGGTCGGAAGCCCGTACTGACGAAACGCGGATTGGAAGATCTTCTTCACCGGCGCCGTTCTCGGCTTGGTCAGCCCTTCGGCACGTAAGAGAAATCGCGAAACGGCGTCGCCGATGGTGAGCGGATAGCAGGTGAACCGACCCACTCGGAAGTGTCCCTTGAAGTCGGCGCACCAAAGATCATTCGGAGCGACTGCATCGCCGAACGGTTGTGCGCGGGGATGGCCGTTCGGATAGCGCCGTCGAGCTCGCCGCGTCACGAGACCGCGTCGACCAAGGATCCCGCCGATCGTGCTCGCAGCTGGAGTGATGACGTCTTTTCGGTTTTTCCGAAGCCAATCGCGAATCTTTCGCGGCCCCCAGGACGGGCGCGCCTTCTTGACAGCGATGATGACCTCGACGACCGCCGGCGACGTCGCGAAGGGACTCGTGGTCGGCCTTCTCGACGCATCGACCAACCCCTTTGGCCCCGAGCCGTCATAGCGCTCGAGCCATTTGTAGGCCGTCTTTCGGCTCACATTGAATGCGCGCGCGAGCTCAACCATCGTCCGCTCACCCTTCATCCACTCCGCTACGAAGCGAACCCTTTCGTCCACAGGACACGTCTCCTTCCACGGCATGCGACCGACCTCCGGTCGCGGAGCGTGTCACCCATGTCCCCGGTCAGCCCTGACCGGGTGTTACCGGTGTCGCCGGGCTGATCCGTCACCCATGTCTCCGGTTTGTACCTTCGGAAATACTCCTTGCTCCGCGTGCCCGAATATGATTTAGTGCTCAATCAAGATGAAGCGTCGCAAGGCCACGCAGAAAACTCTCCCGTTCCGCACCTGGGGCGGGAAGCGCAAGGGCGCCGGCCGCAAGCCGAAGGGCCGCCGTGCCGGCGTTTCTCATCGCCCGCGCGCCGAGGTGGACGTGACGACGCCCGTCCACGTGACGTGGCGGCTGCTCGACGAGGTTCGCGATGTCCGTCGCAAGTTCCTCTGGAAGGAGATCCGCGTGGCGATGCGCGGGGGCAAGGAGCGCTTCGGCTTCCGCCTCCTGCAGCTCTCGCTGCAGAACGGGCACATTCACGCGATCGTCGAGGCCGACGACGCCGCCGCGTTCCGGCGCGGGATGCAGGGGCTGACGATTCGCCTCGCTCGCGCGATCAATCGCTCGCTTCGCCGTCACGGCAAGGTTTTCGCCGATCGCTATCACTCGCGCCCGGTCACCTCACCGCGCGAAGCGCGCGCCCTGCTCGTCTACGTGCTCAACAACGCGCGCAAGCATGCGTCGATGTGGGGCGGGCACTTGCTCGACGAGAACCGCGTGGACGGATACTCGACGGCGCCGTGGTTCGACGGATGGAGAGCCTCCGTCCTTCCACTCCCTCCGAACGAGCCCTCGCCGATTGCCGAGCCGAAGAGCT
>DATKNE010000016.1:0-9836 GCA_035541515.1 Minisyncoccota bacterium
TCTTTCGCCTCGTAGGTGGGCGTGCCGCGGCTCGTGATGAACACGAGCGTGTGGAGGCCTTTCTTCTCCCCGCGATAGATGACGGCGCCGTCGCTTCTCTCGAAGATGCCTTTCGCGAGCGCGTCGTTCACGACGCGGAGCCCCGGCTCGGTGGTGTCGCTGTCGAAGAGCTCGTAGTCGAGCTTCGTGCCGAGTACCGCGAAGATGCGCCGGAACTCTTCCATCGACACTTCGCGCCCTTGCGACCACAAGGACAGGAGCTCGTTGTCTTCTTCCGTGAGCGCCGCGTCCTTGTGCTCGACGAGCTCGTAGATCTTCGTGTTGAGCGCGTCAATCTCCGCGTGCGCGTCCGCATCGTCTTCGTACGCCTGCGAGCCTTTCGCATACGCGTCGCCGAGCTGTTTCGCGCTCTCTATCGCGGTCGCGCCGTCCTTGCGCAGCTGCCACAAGGTCTTCGCCACGTGCGGGCCCACGTCGCCGCCGAACGTGTCCCGCACGACTGTCGCGCCCGCCGCTTCCGTGAGGCGCGAGATCGCCTCGCCGACGATGTTGCTCATGAGGTGCCCGATGTGCATCTCCTTGAACGGGTTCGGGTTGCTGTATTCGACGATGATGCGCTTCCCTTCGCGTGCGTTCCCCTTCCCCCACTCCTCGCCTTTCGCGTCCGCTTCGGCAATCAGCGCGCCGACGGCGCTGTTCGAGAGCCTCACGTTCATGAACCCGGGGCCGGCCACTTCCACGCGCTCCGCGCGTTCGCCGAGCGCGTTCTCGATGACGGGCGCGAGCGACTCGGCCAAAGAGCGCGGATTCTTCCCGAGGGACTTGGCCGCGACAAGCGCCGCGTTCGTCGCGTAATCGCCGTGCGCGGTCTGCGTAGGCCGTTCGAGCGAGAACGCCGCGCTCGGAGCGCCCGCGTCTTGAAGCGCTTTCGCCACCGCCTGCCGTATCTGCTCTTCCATGAAGGCGAGTGTAGCAAAGAACTGGCCACTTAGGGCTCCTGCTTGACCTCGCCTGCGCGCTACGTATGATGCCCGCAGAGCTTCAGTTCAACGACAAAGGAAGAGAGTCATGGAATACCCGTACAAGCCGCTTGCCGAGCGCAAGCCTGATCATCAGTACCGGACCCGTCTGCAACAGATTCTCCGCAAGGGCGTTCTTGCCAGCGGCTTGCCGCAAGGGGAAGGAGCGCTCACCTGTTTCGCGACCGTCCCGCAGATGGCCTTCGACCTCGCAAACGGGGTACCCCTCATCACGGAGCGGAGCCTCAAGGGCTCCTGGAAATTCGCGATCGCGGAACTCATAGCCTTCATCAACGGCGCTCGGACCGTCGACGAGATCGAATCCTACGGATGCGGCCCGAAATTCTGGGGCGCGTACCGGGGAGCGGGTCTGCAATACGGGCTCGAGCCGAACGACATGGGACCGGGATCGTATGGCGCCGTGTTCCACGACTATCCACGCGCAGAGGGTGGGGCGCTCAATCAATTCTTGAGCATCGTGGAACAGATCCGGGATTATCCGGATGTACGCACGCATCGCGTCGTGAACTGGCGACCGGACTTCACGGCTCCCGGACCGGCGCGGAAAGTGCATATCGCTCCCTGCCATGGAGAGTGCCATTTCCGTGTCCTCGGCGGGAAGCTCAATCTCTCGATGAACCAGCGTTCCGCTGATTTCCCGATCGGCGTCCCTCACAATATGATCCAATACGCGGCGCTTTTGCTCATGGTGTGCCAAGTGACCGACTATCCGCCGGGCACCTACGTCCATGGATTCATCGGCGACGCGCACATCTATGAAAATCAGATCGGAATCGTGAAGCAGTTGCTCTCGCGCCAACCGCGGCCGTTCCCGATCTTGAAGCTCGCGCCGGAAACGGAGGGATTCCGCACGCCCGACGACCTCTTCAGGTTTCGTGTCGAACACTTCACCCTCGAAGAATACGAGCCTCACTCGCCGATACGGGACATGCCGTTCTCGGCGTGAATGTGCCGCCCTTTCCTTCGGGAGAGGGCGGTTTCCTTTTCTTCCCGGCATGCTATATCTTCAGGCAATGGCCCGTGCAAAACAGACCGTCGATACGGAAAATTCCCAAGAACGGAAATCATACCTCCGGGTTCTCGAGAAGGTTGCCGCCGAAGGATTCTGCCCGTTTTGCGAGAAGAACCTCTCCAGAACGCACCCGCGACCGATTCTCACTCGCGGCACGCACTGGCTTGTGACCCCAAGCAACTGGCCATACCCAGGCTCAAAATCGCATCTCCTCCTCATTTCCCGGAAACACATCGAGCGTGTTGAGCAAGTGACGCCCGCGGCATGGGCAGAATTGCATAAACATCTTCAGGCCTACGCAAAAAAATACAACCTCAAAGGAATGACTTTCTTCATGCGGTCGGGGGACACCGCCTATACGAGCGCGAGCGTCGCTCACCTACACGCGCACGTAGTCTCGGGCGGAAAACGGAAGAAAAACAGCAGGGAAATCACGGCCCCCATCGGATTCGAGAAGTGAAACAGTCTCCCCCGCCACAAGGACGGGGGAGTTTTCAGAGGAGCACGCGGACCATCTTGACGTTATTTTTCCGGAATTCTTCCGCGCCTTCGACGAGCGAGTAGCCGTCGCTATAGAAAAGGCGCTTGATCCCTGCGTTCGCCCATTCATATGCGCATGCAGGGCACGGGAAGGTGGACACGTAGAGGTCGCACCCTGCCGTGCAGATGCCGCGCTTGAGCGCCGCTGCCGCGACACAGCGTTCCGCATGGGAAGCCGCCGACAGCTCGATCCGTTCTCCGGGTCCGAACCCGCTTCGCGGATCGCCAAGCATATAGCAGGTCTGCTCGGCAGGGACATGAGTGTTGTACGCCGACACGAGTACCGCCCCGTCGCGCACGAGGAGGGCTCCTACCTGTCGCCACCAGTCAGGGCTCCGCTTCGCATTCGCGAACGCTTCGCCCATCAGCCTGCGGTCGAGTTCGTCCGTGGAGATACTCTCTTCTCCTTCCGGCCGACGCCCAACCGTCACCGAGTCCTTGTACCAGCGCAGCCATATGCTTCCGTCATAGGATATTTCCCGATCGGGAAGATACCGCTCTGCGATGGCACGCGAGACGTTCTCATCCGGCATCACGATCCGCGGAAAGCGGGCGAGCTCCGGGAGCGAATCGCGCGTCAGCACGTGCACCTCGGAAAAGATCCCGAGAATCCGGATCATACGCCTCGCATCCTCGGGCGAGTTGCGCGGAAGGTGGTGGACAAGCTCCGGGAACTCGGACACGAATTCCTCGCCGAGAATCCAGAGCTCGCTCGCAGGATACCGTCTGAAGAATTGAAGGTATCCTGCGTGGGGAGATGCCACGAAGGCGACCACCGCAGTCGGGCTATTTCTTGAGCTCATCGAGCGCCTCCTCAAGAGCAGACTCGAACCGCTGCTTGACGGCATCCATTTGTTCTACCGCCGCAGTGAATTCCCGTCCGATTTCCTTCTGGATGGCGCCGAGTTGCTCCTTCGCCCTCTCGATGTCTTCGACCAGTTTCGCCCGCGCGCTCTCGAGAGCGGAAGCGCCGCCTTCGATCGCGAACTTGCGGATGATGGCGGTCGTACCCGTCGGCCGCTGCGGAGGGAGACAAACGAGTTCGCCGCAGTAGCGCTTCATATCCTCCATGTCCGGGTTGTCCCCGGTCGATTGAGAGATGATGCGCACCTCCGGGCGAAGCCTGCGATTGAACACCTCTGGTTCATGCAGAACAGTGATGATGTTGGCGACCCGCATGAATCCGAGCATCTCGCACCGCTCTTCCTCCGGAATCGCGGGCCGGTCCGGGCCTTTGCGGGCCTTGGTGAGTGCGTCGGAATCGACGCCGATCACCATGATCACCTTCTCCGCATCGGGATAGAGCCGCATGGTCTCTTCCCGGCCTTTTTCGATATATGCGCAATGGCCTCGATGCAGGAGATCCCACACGCCTTCGGTGTACGCGATCGCGCACCCCATCGAACGGAGCACCTCCGCCATCTTGAGAACCTCTTCATGATCCAAGACGAGTATGTCTTGGAAGGTCGCCGTGCCGCTCACGACGCGCTGAACGCGTTGCATGAGCGGTTTCGCCGAGGGCACTGCCCCGGCATGCATCTCATTCATGTCGCACCTCAAAGGACAGTTGCACCGGGAAATACCCTACCACCTCCCTGCGCCTTGCTCCACTTGCGTTTTGTAGGTATGGTGCACACGGAAACCAGCGGAGGTTAGTGCCATGTTCAAGACTGATCTTTCACTCGTCGCGGCGATGAGCCGCGAGTGCGTCATCGGTGCAAACGGCACCATGCCATGGCGCCTCCCGAGCGATCTCAAGCGTTTCAAGACCCTCACCACGGAGATCGGCACGGTCATCATGGGCCGCAAAACCCATGAGAGCATCCTCGCCGGCCTGAAGAAACCGCTCCCGGGGAGGAGGAGCATCGTGCTCACTCGTGCGAGGAGCGCACCAGAGCTCCCAGGCGTTGTGTTCGTGAACTCGGTCAAGACGGCGCTTGCTATCGCCGGGGATCGGGCCTGCGTCATCGGTGGCGGGGAAATCTATGATGCTTTCTCCGATGAAGTGAGTACGATGTACATCACTCGCATCGAGGATGCCGGGCAATTGGCCGGGGACACTATTTTCCCCATGCGGATCTGGGCCAAGGACTGGGAGCGGGTCGAATACTCCCAGGGGAAGCGCCGGCACTTCCGCGACGAGTACAAGACGACGTATGAGATCTGGCGCCGAAAACGATAAAAGACGAGGCGCTCCTTGCGGAGCGCCTCGGATCTTTTTGATTGAAAGATTGGTTCCTTCCTACTTCACGTCCACGCCCATGCTCCGGGCCGTGCCGGCGATGATGCGCTCGGCGGCTTCCGGAGACGCGGCGTTCAGGTCCGGCATCTTCTCGGCGGCGATCTCTTTCACCTGCGCCTGCGTGATCGTGCCCACCTTCTGCTTCGGCGGATTGCCCGAGCCCTTCTCGAGGCCGAGGGCCTTCAGGATGAGGCGGGAGGCCGGCGGCGTCTTCAAGATGAACGTGAACGAGCGGTCGTCGTAGACCGAGAGCTCGACCGGGATGATGGTGCCATTCTTGTCCTTCGTCGCCTCGTTGAACTGGGTGACGAACTGGCCGATGTTCACGCCGGCAGGACCGAGCGCGGTGCCGACCGGCGGCGCAGGCGTAGCGCGCCCGCCCGGGATCTGGAGCTTTATCTTCTTGACGACGGTTGCCATAACGAAAGCGACTCTACCTTATAATTTGCGAACCTGCAAAAAGTCGAGCTCGACCGGGGTCTCGCGGCCGAACATGGAGACCATGACCTTCACCTTGCCGCGCTCCTCGTCGATGTCGCCCACCTTGCCTTCGAGGTCCTTGAACGGGCCGTCGGCGATGACGACCGGGTCGTCCTTCACGAGGTCGATGCGGTGCTTCGGCGCTTCCGCCGTCATGCGCTTCATGAGCGAGTTCACTTCCGCCTGATCCATCGGCACCGGCGTGTTGCCGCTCCCCACGAATCCCGTCACCCTTGGCGTATTGCGCACCACGAACCACGAGTCGTCGTCCACGATCATGCGGACGAGGATGTAGCCCGGGTAGATCTTCTCTTCCTCCACGATGCGCTTGCCGCCTTTGACGCGGATCTTCTTCTCGGTCGGCACGATGACCTCGAAGATCTTGTTCTCCATGCCCAAGGACTCGATGCGCTGCTTCAGGTTGCGCTCGACCGCGTTCTCGTAGCCCGCGTACGTGTGGATGGAGTACCACCGCGCGTCCTCTTCCTTCGGCTTCGTCTCGTCGAGCACCTCCTTCTTCGCCGAAGGAGCGATGTCGGCCATGCCGACCTCTTCCGGAAGCTCGTCGCTCTCTTGCGGCATCTGCGGTGCGCCGCCCTGGATGTTCTGTTCGTCCATGATGAATCTCGGGTTAGAAGCCCACCGCGCGGCTCACGATGCCGCCGAACGCGTAGTCGAGGACGCCGACGAGGACGGTGATGGAGACGGCGATGATTGCCACGACGAGCGTGTGGCTGATCGCCGTGCGGCTCGTCGGCCAGACGATGTGCGTGAATTCTGCGCGGACGTTGCGGAGATAAGTCGCGAGTGCGTTCATGGCGGTGACTTTACTAAATAAAAAAGCCCCGGGGGCTTTCGATGCGCATAGGATAGTACGCGGTTGGCGCCCCGTCAAGGGCGCCAAAAAGCGAAATCCCCGCCGGCCAAGGCCGGCGGGGATTTCGAGAACCTACCTAGCGGATCTCGTACGTGATCGAGACCGACGAATTGTACGTGTTCTCTCCGGTCGGCACCTGCGGCGCGACCGACTTCGCGGAATCCGCGGATGCGCCCGCACCGTACATGACCGGGTACGGGTACCCGCCCGAGGACTCGCTGAAATTCACTATCTTGCCGAGGTGCACCCCGAGCTGGGAAGCGAGCGTCGTCGCCTGCGCTTTCGCTTTCGCGATCGCGTCCGCGCGCGCCGCGTCGTTCCCTGCCGTCGGGTCATCGAGCGCGAAATCCGGCCCGTTCACGTTCTGGACGCCCTGGTCCCCGAGGCCGCCGAGAATCGTGCCGACGGAATCGAGATTGCGCACCTTCACCTGGATCGTCTCCGACACCTGGTAGCCGGTGATCTTCGGAGAGCCCGGGTAGTAGTTCGGGCAGAGCTCGCCCGGCGCGCAAGGCTGTGCGTACGAATACTGCGGCGAGATGTCGTAGGAGAGCGTGCGGATGTCCTTGTCCGCGATGCCCTGGCTCTTCACGTAGGCGATCGCCTTGTTCGCCTGGGTAGTCGTCTTCGACTGCGCGTCCGCCACCGCGGCGGCCGAGTTCTGCACGGTGAAGGACACCGTCGCGATGTCCGGAGCCATGGTCGCCTGCCCGTCCCCGGTCACGGTGATGGTGTCGGTAGCGGGATTGGCGGGCCTGCCGAAATTCTCGGCGGCCATGATGGTTTGCGCGAGCAAGAACAGCGCCAGGATAGCGAACACGCCCAGCACGGCGATACGGATGCCTCGGTCAGCGAATATGTTTTGCATGCTGTTGGTGTCGTTCATGAAAGCTTACTCTTACACGGCGGGTATGCCTTTCAGTGTAGCACCGGGCTACTGCCCCTGGAGCGTCGCGAGCATCTGCCGGAGCGCCTTCTGCGCCGGGAGCGTGGAGACGTCGATGGAGGCGTCGGTCCAGCCCTGCACCTGGCGGTCGATGGCGTCGAAGCGCAAGACGTCGTTCCCGCGCGCGAGGTAGTACGCGACGTCCACCGTGCCCTCGAAGCGCTCAATCTGCGCGACCGTGAAGCGGTGATTCGCCCCGAGCACCACGGAGGAGAACGCGGTCGCGGGCAACGGCGCGCCGGAGGCCCCGCCTATCGCGGTCGCCTGGATGGTCGCGAGCGCGGTCGAGGACGCCTCTATCTGGAAGCGCCGGATGACGATGCTCGCGGGCTCCGTGCTCGTCGAGACGCTTCCCGAGTCATAGGCGGCGAGGCTCGCGGAATCCGGCGGCGTCGTGGCGGCGAACCCTGCCGGAAGCGCGAAGGCGATGCCGGCATCCGGGAGCGAGACGTTCGGCGGCGGGCATGCCGGGAACGTGCAGGCGGTGCCCGTGCGGGAGACTGCCGTGCCGTCCGGGCACACCTTCGCGTCGAGCGGGCACGCGATTGGCTGGCTCGGATGCTCGAGCGCGTTGCGGTAGATGACGCCGCCGACGCCGACGAGCACGAGGAGGAGGACGCCGAGAAGGGCTTTCTTCATGATGCCTCTAGCGCGCGCCGCGCAGCTCGTCGCGGATCTCCATGAGCACTTTCAGTTCCGGATTCTCGGCCGGCTTCTTCTCCTCCTCTTTCCGCTTCCTCGTGATGCGGTTCAGCGCCTTCACGAGGAGGAAGAGTGCGAACGCGATGATGACGAAGTTGAGGACGGCTTGGAGGAATATCCCGTATCCGATCGACGCGCCATGGCCGAGCGGGATGGAGAGATGCGCGAAATCGTCGCTCAGGAAGAGGCCGAGCGGCGGCGTGAGGATGTTGTTGGCGAGCGAGTTCGTTATCTGCCCGAACGCGGCGCCGATCACGACGCCGACCGCGAGGTCTATCGCGTTGCCGCGCACCGCGAACGCCTCGAATTCCTTGAGGAAGCTCTTCATCGCCCCACTATAGCAAAAAGCGGTTCGGGGGGTTCCGCGCGTTCATCTTCCCTTCGGGGGTGCGGTGGCACGCTTCCCCCACTGCACGAGCTCCGGCACGTACCGCTCGTGTAGAGAGGGACCTCAGAGCCGCATACCCAGCGGCTCTCTTTATTTATGATGTGGGTATTGACCCATTCGAAGTAAATGCGTACAGTCTCGCCAGCGTAACCTGTCCTTTCCAGGACCTAGCCAGCGAGGCAAGTCATGACGCTCAAGGTGCTCGGGACCGTCGCATCCTGCGGCGAATGCCCCAACTACGGCTATTACAGCGGCAATGCGCACGAGTGCAAGCTTGTGGAGCACGTGGTGGTCGACAAGAATCGGATCGCGCCGTTCTGCCCGCTCGCCGACTTCCCTTCGAAGCTGCTCGCGGACATGGACGCGACCATCCGGGGCTTGCGCGAACCCTATACTTTCGCGTTCCCAATAACGTTGCTCACCCACGTGGCGACCAGGCTGAAAGTTCCCATCCATGAGAACGGCAGAGGTCTCACCATCCCGTTCAAGGATGGAGGCGGGGAGCGCGAAGTCTATCTGAGCGCGGACTACATCACCGGCCTCGTCCTCACCCCTGGTTTCGAGATTGAATTCATGGCCAAAGGAGACAAGAGATTCAAGCTCCTTCCCGACACGCACCCTCCGCAGCTCTGTGAAGCAGTGCCGCACCCTGAAAAGGTGGGCGAATGCCTCTGGAGGCATTACCATCTCGCCTCCTGAGGGCTCATCGGCGGCGAAGGCCTCCGCACCCGCGGAGGCCTTCCTTTTTGGGCGACTATCGGGAATCGAACCCGAATTGAGAGCTCCACAAGCTCCAGTGTTAACCGTTACACCATAGTCGCCATGCGGCGCACGGATTTCTTATACCACGGGCGTTCGGAAAAAATTAGTAGCGCGGATTCTCCTCGGCGACGCCCGCCAGATGATTCGCGAGGCGCGCGAGAGCGAACAGGAGCGAGGAGAGCCGGTTGAGATACGCTCTCGTCTCGTCCGAAAGCGCGCGGATGCCTTCTTCATGCACGGCAGTCGTCCGGCGCTCGGCCCGGCGCGCCAAGGTGCGCGCCACGTCAAGGAGCGCGGAGAGTTCCGTGCCGCCGGCGATCGAGAATCCTTTCAAGGGCGGAATCTCTTTCTCGATGCCGTTCACGATTTCCTCGACGGCCTTGACGGTTCCCTCCGGAAGGCGCTTGTCGCTTCCTGCCACTTCCGCCTGGATGATGAACAGTTTCTCTTGCACGTCGCGGAGTACTGGCGCCATGCGCTCGGTATCTTGCGCGCGCATCTTCACGAACCCGAGCCACGCGTTCAGCTCGTCCAAGGTGCCAAGCGTTTCCGGCAGCGGAGAGGCTTTCGAGATGCGCACGCCCGAGGCCGTATCGAACGCCTTGGTCGTGCCGCCGTCGCCTTTGCCGGTGAAGAGGGACATGGGAAAAGTATACGCCCGAGAGGGTGAAGGAGGAATTACCGCATTAATGCGGTAATTCCTCCCGCCCCATGCAGAGCATTGAAAAGCAGGCGCCGTACCGGTATAGTGCGCGTACTTGCGCAGGTGGCGAAATTGGTAGACGCACTACCTTGAGGTGGTAGCCCCGGTTACGGGATGGAGGTTCGAGTCCTCTCCTGCGCACAA
>DATKNE010000017.1:0-7526 GCA_035541515.1 Minisyncoccota bacterium
GATGGACGCGCAAGGGTCCGTATGGCATTGTGCGGCATAGAGCACGGAGCGATACGCGTGCATTGCAACCAGAAACCAACGGAGGATACGCCATGGTTCAGGAAGACTGCCCAGATTGCATCTTCGGATGCGCCCAGTGCAAATGGACCGGAGTTCGCCCTGCGACCGTGAAAAAAAAGAGTGGGGTGCCCGAACGCGCGAGGCAAATCAATCTCGAAAGCGGTTTCGAGCCGCCTCGCAAGACGAAGCCCACCCTGCACTGACCGCCTTTCCGGCGGGACGAGAAGCTCAGCCTTCTCGTCCTCTCGGGAGGGCGGCTTTTCTTTCAGATAGCGCGACTCGGTTTATGAGGCTGTGCCCGATGATTTTTAAAGAGACCGGCGTGAAGCGGAATAGTTCGATTGCGATTCCAAATGCCAGGGCATATCATTGGCTCGTGCGTCACTGAACGGAGGAGAGTCACGTGAAGGACGTCAGATACGATGCGTTGGGCTTCGTGCTCTACATGAGCTTCATCGCCCCGACCGTCGCCGCAAGCAGGCTATTCAGCGCCTACTGCTCGCTCTTTCAATACCCGAAAAGGAATGCGTGAGAACCCGTGCCCGGCAGGAGAGCCCGATTCCCGCCGGGCGCTCCTGTTTTCCTCCAAGACCATCTCTGAGTTATCCCACGCCTCCCTGTCGGCTGGGCGGAACCCTTATATACTTAAGTCGGTAGATACGGCAGACAGGAGGAGAGCGATGCTCCCCACGATCAACGTTACGAGAATCGAGATTACCAACACCTCGTCGGACATGAGCCCGCGCGAGCTCATCCGCAAGGTGGTCGGCGAAAAGCTCGGGATTCCGAGGGATAAAGTCGCCGACAACGCCGCCATCGGCAAGGCGATCAGCGAAATCGTATATGTCCTGTGCTTCAAGCTGGGCGAGGCCTTCATCGCCACGCCGGAGACGACCATCGACGACCTGGTCCTTCAGCTGAGTGCACCATGATGCCGCGCGCAAGGGACGAAACGTGAAGCCCGACACGACGTCGGGCTTCAGCTTTTCCGGAAACCGCCGGCGCGCGGATGCTAGACTGAAAATCGAACGATGAAGGCACGACTGATACTTTTCCCCATCGCGGCGATGCTCATCATCGCCGGAGCGGCGTGGTTCGCGCATGCGCACGGCGCGAGCTTCCCGCTCCTGTCCCCTGCGGGACCGGTAGGGCTCGCGGAGCGCAGCATCATGCTGTTCACTTTCGCGCTCTCGGGAATCGTGGTCATCCCCGTCTTCTTCCTCCTGTTCTACTTCTCCTATCGCTACCGTGCCGGGCATCCGAAGGCTCGTGCGCACCACCACCCGGAGTGGGACCACCCGACGCGCTTCCATGAGGTCTTCTGGTGGCTCATCCCCTCGCTCATCATCGCGGTGCTCGCAGTGGTCGCGTGGCGCAGTTCCGCTTTCCTCAATCCGTACAACCCCATCGGCGCGGCGCCTGCGCTCACGGTCGAGGTGGTGGCGCTCGACTGGAAGTGGCTCTTCATCTATCCCGACCAGGGAATCGCGAGCGTGAACCGGCTCGAGCTGCCAGCGGGCGTGCCGGTGCATTTCCTCCTCACCGCGGACGCGCCCATGAATTCGTTCTGGATCCCGGCCTTGGGCGGGCAGATCATGGCGATGCCGGGCATGACGACCCAGCTCAACCTCGAAGCGCGCGCGACCGGCACCTATGACGGCGCGTCCGCGAACATCAGCGGCGAGGGGTTCGCCGGCATGGCCTTCGCCGCGGTATCGGTGTCGCCGGAGGAGTTCGATGCCTGGGTGAAGGAAGCGAAGAGCGCGCATCGTCCGCTTGACGCAACCGCGTATCGCGCGCTCGCCGCGCCGTCGAGCTACGTCCCGCCCACGCTCTACTCGTCGGTCTCCTCCGGGCTCTTCCCGTCCATTATGATGAGCTATATGGAACCGTCGGGCGCGACCACGAGCATGATGATGCGCATGTAGCCCTATGACCCACTCGATGCTTTTCGGCACGCTCTCCTGGTCGGTCTTCCCGACGAACGTCGTCGCGATCGGCGGCGGCGTAATCCTCGTGGGCGGCGTGCTCGCGGTCGCGGGACTCGCCACGTATTTCCGCCTCTGGAAGTACCTGTGGCGGGAATGGCTCACCTCGCTCGATCCGAAGAAGATCGGGGTCATGTACCTCGTGGTGTCCGCGGTGATGCTCGCGCGCGGCGGCGCGGACGTGATCCTCATGCGCATACAGCAGGCCACCTCCGTGGGCGCTCATGCCGGCATCGTGAGCGCGAGCCATTTCCAGCAGCTGTTCTCGGCGCACGGCTCCATCATGATCTTCTTCGTCGCGATGGGATTCATGTTCGGCCTCATAAACCTCGTGCTCCCGCTCCTCCTCGGCACGCGCGACGTCGCGTTCCCGTTCCTCAACTCAGCCTCGTTCTGGCTCTTCGTCGCCGGCGCCGGCCTCGTGAACCTGTCGCTTATCATCGGCGACTTCTCCACCGCCGGCTGGCTGTCGTATCCGCCCTTGTCCGAGCTCGCGTACAGCCCTGGCTCGGGCGTGGATTACTGGATATGGGCGCTCCAGATCGGCGGGATAGGCTCGCTCCTCTCCGGCGTGAATTTCCTCACCACCGTCGCGCGCCTGCGCGCCACCGGGATGACGTGGATGCGGATGCCAATGTTCGCGTGGACGGTCGCGGGCTCCATGTCACTCGTGGCGTTCGCCTTCCCCGTCCTCACTGTCACCTTGGCGCTCCTCTGGCTCGACCGCACGCTCGGCATGCATTTCTTCACGGCCGGCGGCGGCGGGAACATGATGATGTACGTGAACCTCATCTGGTCGTGGGGGCACCCGGAAGTCTACATACTCATCCTCCCGGCGTTCGGGGTGTTCTCCGAAGTCGTCGCGTGCTTCTCCGGCAAGAAGCTCGCGGGCTACGCCTCGATGGTGATTTCCATCTGGGGAATCGTCTTCCTCTCCTGGCTCGTCTGGCTGCATCACTTCTTCACGATGGGCGCGGGCGCCGACGTGAACGCGTTCTTCGGAATCATGACGATGATCATCGCCGTGCCGACCGGAGTGAAGATATTCAACTGGCTCGCGACGATGTATCGCGGTCGCATCCGCTTCGCGACCCCGATGCTGTGGTTCATGGGCTTCGTGGTCCTGTTCACCTTGGGCGGCGTCGCGGGCGTGGTGATGGCGGAGCCGCCGGCCGACTACCAGCTCCACAATTCGCTCTTCCTCGTCGCGCACTTCCACACGATGATCGTCTCGGGGGTGCTCTTCGGCTACTTCGCCGGCATCACCTACTGGTTCCCCAAGATTTTCGGGTTCCGGCTCGATGAGAAGCTCGGCGCGGCCGCGTTCTGGTTCTGGACGACGGGATTCATCCTCGCGTTCGGGCCCTTGTACGTGCTCGGCCTCATGGGCGCGACGCGCCGGCTCGACCACTACGCCGCCGGCCTCGGCTGGCAGCCCATGTTCATCGTCGCCGGCATAGGCGCGGCGCTCGTCATGATCGGCTTCGCGCTCCAGGTGGCGCAGGTCGTCCGTAGCATCCGCATGCGCGAAACGCTCCGCGACACGACCGGGGACCCGTGGGGCGGCCGCACGCTCGAGTGGTCGGTGCCGTCGCCTGCGCCCGAGTACAACTTCGCGCGCCTCCCCCTCGTGCACGGCCGCGACCCGTTCTGGAGCGCGAAGCACGGCGGCGCAGAGCTCTGGGGGCATGAGCCGTACGAGGACGTCCGCGTCCCGAAGAACAGCTCGCTCGGCGTCCTTATCGGCGCGTTCGCACTCCTGCTTGGCTTCGGCGCCGTCTGGCACATCTGGTGGCTCGCGGCGCTCGGGCTTCTCGGAGCGGTGGCGTGCGTGTTCGTCCGCGCGTTCTCCGAAAACACCGAGCGCACCATCTCCGGAGAGCGCATCGCGCATCTCGAGGCCGCGGCGCGCCGGCACGCCGCCCTTCCCGTATGACCGGACCCACTTTGATGACGCCCGAGATGCGCGCCGAGGACTCGAAGGCCGTCTTCGGGTTCTTCACGTATCTCATGACGGATTTCGTCCTCTTCGCCGCGCTCTTCGCGACCTACGCCGTCTTGCGGAGCGGCACGTTCGGCGGCGCGGCTCCGGCAAGCGTGTTTAACGCGCCGTTCGCGCTCCTTGAGACGCTCATCCTGCTTTCCTCGAGCTTCGCCTGCGGCCTCGCGCTGCTTGCCGCTCGGCGTGAGAATCTCCGCAACACGCTTCTCGCGCTCTCGGCGACGTTCGTGCTCGGCGCCGCGTTCCTCGCGCTTGAGCTCTCGGAATTCTCGCGGCTCGTGGCAAGCGGCGCCGGCCCCGCAAGGAGCGCGTTCCTCTCCTCGTACTTCACGCTCGTCGGCACCCACGGGCTTCACGTCGCGCTCGGCCTCATCTGGATGAGCGCGCTCGCCCTCTCGCTCCGCATGCGCGGCTTCACGCGCGGCAACCTGCGCAAGCTCGCGCTGTGGTCGCTGTTCTGGCATTTCCTCGACATCATCTGGATATTCATCTTCACTATCGTGTACCTCTTCGGAATAATATGAACGACTACTTCTCCGAGATCGGGTTCTGGCATCATGAGACGAGCCTGCGGACGTACCTCATAGGCTTCGGGCTATCGCTTCTCCTCACGCTCTGCGCCTATGTGCTCGCGACGCGCCACATGCTTTCGCGCGGGCGGCTCATAGAAGCCCTGCTCGCGCTCGCGCTCGCGCAATTTTTCCTGCAGGCGGCAAGCTTCCTCCACCTGCGCGGCGCGCGCGCCTCCCGCGACCGGCTCGTCGTGTTCGCCACGGCGATCGCGATCGCCCTCATCCTCGTTTCCGGCTCGCTCTGGATCATGTTCGACCTCAACCAGCGCATGATGCTCCCTCCGGGGGCCGGCACGATGATGGAATACATGCAGGACCAGAGCGGCATCTGACCTCATGCTCGAGCGTTACTACGAACTCACGAAGCCGGGCATCGTGTACGCGAACGCGCTCATCGCGCTCGCCACGTTCCTGTACGCGTCGGGGTGGCATTTCGCCCTGCAGAGCCTTGCGGGGATGCTCATCGGGCTTGCGCTCGTCGTAGCAAGCGCGTGCGTCTTCAATAACGCCTACGACCGCGGCATCGACCGCCTCATGGCGCGCACGAAAGACCGCGCGCTCGCCGCCGGCACGATACCGGTTGCACGAGCGCTCGCGTTCGGCACCGTGCTCGGCGTCGCGGGATTCGCTACGCTCTTCCTCCTCGCGAATGCCCTCTCCTGTGCGGCGGCGCTCTTCGGCTTCGCCGTGTACGTCCTCGCGTACACGCCCGCGAAGCATCGAACTCACTGGAGCACCCTCGTCGGGAGTCTCGCAGGAGCGGCCCCGGTCGCAGTCGGATATGCGGCCGCGACCGGCCGGCTCGACCTGACGGCCGGCCTCATTTTCCTCGCGCTTGCGCTCTGGCAGATGCCGCACTTCTATGCGATCGCGCTCTATCGGCTCGAAGACTACCGCAAAGCGGGCGTGCCGACCCTGCCGCTCGCGCGCACCCCGCGCGCCGCGAAGCGCGCCATCCTCGCGTACATGCTCGGCTTCGTCCTGGCCGAATGCGCGCTTTTCGCGATAGGAGCTGCCGGCTACGCGTACCTCGCCATCGCGCTCGCCTCCTTCGCGTTCTGGGCGCGCGCGGCGCTCCAAGGCTTCGCGGACCCGGACGACGCGTGGGGTCGGCGGGTGTTCCTCGCCTCTCTCATCGCTCTCTGCGGATTCGCGCTCGCGCTCGCTGTCTCGCCGCTCCTAGCCCGGTAGCCCTCTGGCCCCCGGTTTCGATGATTCGGAACGGAGAAGCCCCGCCAGCGGCGGGGCTTCTCCTGCCCGTTCGTCCTCGTAGAGGGAAGAGATCCTTAAATGGTAAGTGGTCCGAAAGTGCGGACTCCCGTCCGCATGGGTGTGGACCTGTTTTGGTTTCAGGTACTTCCCAAGCCGAGGGCGAACCGCTCATATTTTCCCGCAAGCCGGGACCGGACGTCAATATCATTCCTGCGGAAAAGCAAGGGGATAAGCTGTGGGTATCCCGGTATAACCTGTCAATGCGGCGACGAACGGCATTTTTCGCACCGGCATCCCTTCGGCTTGATATGCTCGTCGAAATACTCGTCCCCGTAGTCGTACGCGAATTCTTCGCCAGGGCGTATCCGGCGGAGCGCTTCGATGAACACCCGTCCGCTCCGGATTTCGGGAATGCAGTTGGGACGGCACGAGTGGTTGATATACCGGGCGACGTTCGCGCGCGTCGCGCCGTCTATCGTCTTGCGCGCGTTCACCTCGAAGAGATACTTGCTCCGGCTCGTGTATTCCTCCTCGCGGCTTATGGTCCGCCCGAAGTACTCGATGATACGCTCCCCTTTCCGGTAGGGCCGCGTCGCGAAGAGCCCGAGCCCCGCGCGAGCGCGCCTCACCGCGACCCCTGCGGGGTATTTCGGCTTCTTCTTCCGCATGTCGGCTACGCTTCCTCCGTCGTCTCCCCCGTCCACGGTTCCTCGCGCTCGTCCGCTTTCGTGCGCTCGACGGTGCCGTCCTCGTGCTGGGGCGGCGCATAGAGCGTGTAGAGCTTGAGATCGGTCGAGCCCGTGTTGATGAAATTGTGGCGCGTGCCTTCGGGGACCACAACCGCGTCGCCGTCCTTGATCATGTGCTCCTCGCCGTTCAAGACCGCCTTGCCTTCGCCCGCCTCGATGCGGATGAACTGGTCCGCCCGGTGCGTCTCCTCGCCGATCTCGACGCCAGGAGGGAGGCTCATGAGGACGAGCTGGCTCCGGGGGCCCGTATAGAGCACGCGCCGGTAGTCGGTGTTCTCACGGGTCTCTTTCTCTATGTCGATGAGATATCCCTTCATGGGGATATGGTAGCACGCGAGAGCGGGTAAGGAAGCCCGCGGCATGACGTCTTCCCCTTTGATGGAGCCCTGCATGGACGCCTCACTATTTCTCATGACTCAGCGTATGATACGGGAAGCCCCTGCGCGGGCCTTCCGTATGTCGCGCCCCCACGAAGAAGCGTTCATCGCCGCGTTCGACGAATTCGCCGATGCGCTCTTCCGCCATGCCCGCTACCGCGTGAGCGACCGCGAGAAGGCCGCGGACCTCGCCCAGGATGCCTTCCTCAAGGCGTGGGATTACGTGCGCGATGGCGGCGAGGTGCACCATTGGAAGAGCTTCCTCTACCGCGTCCTCAACAACCTCATCATCGACGAGTACCGCCGCGCGAAAGAAGTCTCGCTCGACTCGATGATGGAAGATGACCCGGCGCACACGGGCGCGCTCACTTCCTTTGATGGCCGCGCGGAAGCCGAGGAGCGCCTCGACGACGAGATGCTCATCATCCGTATCCGCTCGTTCATACCGCAATTGCCCGAAACCTTGAGGGTCGCGGTCGCGCTGCGGTACATCGACGGATTCTCGCCGAAGGAGATCGCCGGCCTCCTCGAGACTTCCGAGAACGTCGTCTCGGTGCGCATCCACC
>DATKNE010000018.1:0-5157 GCA_035541515.1 Minisyncoccota bacterium
TACGAACCGATAAAAATAGAACGGGTGCGCTCAGTATAGCAAAAACGCGTTTCCCCGCGCTCATGCGGGAATCATCCGCAGAGGCGTATAAAAAGAGGTAGAATGGATTCACTAACCCCACTCGTATGAACGTCATATTCAATGCGACCCAGTTCAAGGATCTTCCGGATGCCACCCGCCAGGCGGTCGAAGACAAGCTCGCGCCCGTCGCCCGGCTCCTCGGCGAGGACGAGAAGCTGGCCATCCTCGACCTCGAGCTCGCGGAAGCGCCCGCCGAGGGCCGCTCCTCCACTCCCGCGAAGCTCTCCGCGACTCTCACGATGGGGAAGCATGTCTTCCACGCGGAAGCGGTGAAGCCGACTCCCGAGAGCGCCGCGGACCGGGTGCGCAGTTCGCTCGAGCACGAGATACGCAAAGTGCTCGGCAAGGAGAAAGGTATGTTCAAGCGCGGCGCCCTGCGCGTGAAGAACATGCTCCGGTTCGGAAGCTAAGCGAGGGGTGTTCGGCGCCATAGCGCAAAACGGCCATCGCTCCGGGCCGCTTGGCCGAGTCTTACTGTCCGTTTTGCGCTCTGGCGCCTCCTACGTACCTCGTGCGTGCGCAACAAACTCTCCGTAATCGATCTCTTGCCTTCCTTCGGGCACGACGCGTTCGATGACGAATTTCCCATCCTGGAGCGATGCGCGCGTCACTTTCACGCGCAGGCCGTCCTTGAAGAAGTGCGTGCCGATGGTGTCCGCGAATGCGCGGTATTTGTTCCAATTCTCCTCCGCAGGCGCGTCAAGCGACAATTCGCCCGCGCTTTTCTCGTATTTCCCGAAATGCGTCGCGCGCGCCGGGTCTTGCGGGGTCGGGACGATTTCTCCGGCTTCGAAACGCGGCAGGGTCTCGACGAGGAGCCGCGCGCCAGCCTCTATGAGCCGGGGGCGCAGCTCGCGCCCGGTCTCGTCCGCCCCGATAGGAAGCGTCTCCTGCGCGAGGATGTCTCCTGCGTCGAGCTCGTGCGCCATCTTCTGCACCGTCACGCCGGTCTCTTTCTCGCCGGCTAGCAAGGCGCCCTCCATCGGCGCCGCGCCGCGGTATTTCGGGAGGAGGGAATAGTGCACATTCAGCGCGCCGAGCGGGAATGCGCCGATGAGCGCATCGGGGAAGATCTTGCCGTACGCGACGACGACCGCGTAGTCGCAGCCGTAGCCGATGATGTCGGCCAGCGCTTTCTCGTCGAGCTTGGCCGGCATGAGCACCGGTATGCCGCTCGCTTCCGCGAGTTCGCGGACCGGGGTGGGGGCAAGCGCGAGGCCGCGACCTTTCGGCGCGTCCGGCGAAGTGATGACAAGCGCGGGAACGAAGCCGGCACGAAGGAGCGCCGCCAGCGTGTCGCGCGCTACCTGCGGCGTCCCGAAATAAGCGAACTTATGCTGCCGGCTCATGGGCGTGGTCTATGTGCACCAGATGGTCGGCCTGGTCGATGAACAGGATTCCGTTCAGATGGTCCATCTCGTGCTCGAATATCTGCGCGAGGAGGCCGCCGCCCCCGCGCGTGAACCGCGAGCCGTCTTCGCGCCGTGCGCGGATGGAGACGCGCTCGTGGCGGTTCGTCGTGCCGTAGGTGCCGCGCACCGAAAGGCAGCCCTCGTCGGCGCGGGCGCGCTTCCGGGACGTCTTGAAAATCTCCGGATTGATGTACACCTCGACTTCCGCGGTGCGCGGCGGCGCGCCTTCGGGCGGAGCAGGGAGCGTGCGGTCCTTGCGTACGATGAAGAGCCGCATCGAGACCCCTATCTGAGGCGCCGCGAGCGCGACCCCGTCGGGCTCCGCATCGAGCGCTTCCGCCATGTCTGCGACGAGCCGCGAAAGCTCCTCGGTGCCGAAGAGATTCTCCGGCACGGGTCTCGCCTCCTCGCGGAGCACCGGCGCGCCTTCCTGGACTATTTCCCGCATGATGAAGCGACTATAGCAAAAAATTCAGCCGGTACCTTGTCGGTACCGGCCATTCGAGTTTTGGACTCATTCATCTTGCGCGATTGGCGCGGAGAGCTTGCGCTTGCTGGCGGCCTTATAGTCATTCTCCGCCATGCAGATACCGACTGGGCATCTTCCTCTGGGACATCCTTTCCGGACGCAGTCCTGCGCCTCTCGGAACAGATCGTGTTCGGTTGATCGGGGCAATCTCTCGTCGTTCCTCCCCGATGCACATCCTGCTTCACTCATTGGCTTTCTCCCCGTGAATGCACGGTAATATTTATACTACTCAAAACACTAAAAGTCAACCATCCCCAAGTCAGAACGGCTGGTCGTTCTCCTTGACGTGCTTCTTCGGGTCCACCTCCCACCAGAATTTCTTGCCGAAACTCTTCGCCTTCATGCAGACCGACTTGAGGTAGTACAGGTCGGCGGTCGGGATGCCCTCGAGTATCTTGCCCATGCGCGGCATGGAGATGGGCGCGTGGCCGTCGGCGGCCCTTGAAGCATTCAGGTGCCGCACGAAGAAGCGCATGAGCTCGCCGCGCTCGGTGAGCCGATGGCGGCCTTTGGGCGCGGCGGCCGCCTTTTTCTCGAACTCCGGCATGAGCTCGCCGATGGGTTTCATACGCTAGCCGGCGTGCGCCTCGATGGACGCGCCGAGAGATTGGAGCCGCGCGACGATGTCCTCATAGCCGCGGTTTATCGAGTAGACGTTGCGGAGCATCGAGCGGCCGGGAGCGGCGAGCATCCCGACGAGGATGATGGTCGCAGGCCGCAGCGCGGGCGGGCAGATGACTTCCGCCGCCTTCAGCCTCGCCGGGCCCTCGATGGAGATGCGGTGCGGGTCGTGGAGGATGGTGGTCGCGTTCAGCCGGTCGAGCTCGGTGTAGTAGATGGCGCGCTTCTCGTAGCTCCAGTCGTGGATCAGGGTCGTGCCCTTGGCGACGGTGGCGATGACCGCGAAGAAGGGGAGGTTGTCTATGTTCAAGGCCGGATAGGGGCGCGCGTGGATCTTCTCGGGGAACGCCACAAGCTCCGACGGCTCGAGATGGAGGTCAACGAGCTTCGTGATGCCGTTCTCGGATACGCGCGGGTCGGAAGCGGAGTAGGAGAGGCCCATCTTCTCCAGCACGAAGAGCTCGACCTCGAGGAATTCTATCGGCGCGCGGCGGATGGTGATCGCGGATTTCGTGACTGCTGCGGCGGCAATGAAGAACATCGCGTCGGTCGGGTCTTCGGCAACCGCATAGGAGACGTCCTTCTCGATGGTCTCGACGCCCTTCACGCGCATCGTCATCGTGCCGATGCCTTCGACCTGCACGCCGAGCGCCTCGAGGTATCCGCAGACTTCCTGCACCTGATAGTTCGCGGACGCGTACTTGATGACGGTGGTGCCGGGAATGCGCGCGGCGCACAGGAGCGCGTTGATGGTCGCCGTGTCGCTCGCTTCGTACATGATGATTTCAGACGGCGCGAGCGCGTCATGGGTGACGCGATAGCTCGAGCTTTTCGCCTCGATGGAGACGCCGAGGCGCTCGAGCGCCCAGAGGTGCTGGCGCACGCTCCGGAGGCCGAGCGTGCATCCGCCCGATTGCGGGATCTCGAATTCCTTGAACAGGTGCACGAGCGGGCCGATGAACATGAGGATGCTCCGCGTCTTCATCGCGGCGGCTTCGTCGATGGTGTCGAGCGAGAGGTCACGCGGAGCGATGCGCAAGTCCGATCCTTCCCACTCCGCGGAGACGCCGATCGAGCGCAGGACCTCGATGAGCCGCTTCACCTCCTCGATCCTCGGCACGCGCTTGAGGACGGTGGTGCCCCGGTTGAGGAGCGAGGCGGCGAGGAGCGCGACCGCGCCGTTCTTCGAGCGGCTCGTCTCGACCGAGCCCGTGAGCGGCTTGCCTCCGTCGATGACGAAATTAAGGACTTCCTCCATGGCGCATTCATCGTAGCATCACGCGCCCGCGGGGCCCGCATTTGGCGGTTTCGCCGCGCTCCTTGTATGATGCGCGCATATATGTCGTTTTTCTCCCCCAAGCTCGGCATAGACCTCGGCACGACGAACATCCTCGTCTTCGTCCCGGGCAAGGGAGTGGTCATCAACGAGCCTTCGGTCGTCGCAGTGAGCAAAGGGACGAGCAAGGGGGCGCGTAAGGGGAGCGGCAACAAGATCCTCGCCATCGGCGCCGAGGCGAAGCAGATGGTCGGCCGCACGCCGGATGACATCATCGCGTACCGCCCGATGAAAGATGGCGTCATCGCGGATTACCGCGTGACCGAAGCGATGCTCCGGTATTTCATGAAAAAGGCGCTTCGCGGCAATCCGTTCAAGCCGACGGTGCTCGTCTCGGTCCCTGCCGGCGTCACCTCGACCGAGAAGCGCGCGGTCATTGAGGCGGCCATCAAGGCCGGCGCTAAGAATGCGTACGTCGTGAAGGAGCCTATCCTCGCCGCCATCGGCGCGGGCATCCCCATCCACGAGCCCATGGGCCGCATGGTCGCCGACATCGGCGGCGGCACCATAGACGTCGCGGTGATCTCCTTGGGCGGCATCGTCGCATCGACGAGCGTGAAGTGCGCGGGCGACCGCCTCGACCGCGCCATCGTCGACCACGTGAAGAAGGTCCACAATCTCTCCATCGGCGACAAGACCGCGGAAGAGCTCAAGATAAAGATAGGCGCCGCGGTGCCCTTGAACGAAGAGCTCACGATACCGGTAAAAGGGCGCGACCTCGTCTCGGGACTCCCGCGCACGGTCGAGATCGGCACGAATGAGATCGTGCAAGCGGTCTCCCGCGAATTGCGCGAGATGATGCAAGCGGTGCGCAAGGTGCTCCAGGACACGCCGCCCGAGCTCGCCGCCGACATCATAGATAACGGCATCATCCTCACCGGCGGCTCCTCCCAGCTGCGCCAGATGACCGAGCTCGTCTATCGCCGCACGGGAGTCATGGCGAAGCTCGCGCAGGACCCGTACTACTGCGTCGCCCGCGGCACGGGCATCGCGCTGAAGCACCTGAACACCTACCAGAAGAGCATCCTGGCGAAGCGGTAGAATGGGCGCATGCACCACGCCTTCGTCATCGAAGCGGACGCGGAGGAGGGGATCGCCGAGGCGCTCGGCTACCTGAAGTCAGAGCTCGGCCTCGATGCGCGCGGCAATCCCGACGTCGTCGTCATGCGGTTCGGCCT
>DATKNE010000019.1:0-3998 GCA_035541515.1 Minisyncoccota bacterium
AACACTTGTCACAAATCTGACTTCCTGGTTTGAGACGTACAGAACCGAGCCCGTGGCACAGCTTGCACTTGTTCAGAGCATAACTGATTTCTCTACCCGGTTTGAAGGACGGCTCTTTTCCACAGCCTCCACACCGGGGACACTTTATTGTCTGCATTTGACTCTCCTGTTTGATTCCAACTGGGACTAATTCATACAACAAACTATGCATTTAGACAACCGCGGCCCCTTTCGGGGCCGCGGTGGGTTTGTTCCCTATTTGAACTGCCTACAGAGTGCGGGACGCACGCGCAGGGCGCTCCCCTACCCCCGCTCCCATCGGGGCGCGGTCCTCGTAAGTGGGCGCCGGGCGCTCTGCCTGAAGCTTCGCGATGTGCGCATGCTTCTTGGCACCAGCGAAGCCCGTGCCTGCCGGGATGAGGCGGCCGAGGATGACGTTCTCCTTGAGGCCGCGCAGGCGATCCACGGAGCCCTTGAGCGCGGCGTTGATGAGGATCTTCGTCGTCTGCTCGAAGGACGCGGCCGAGAGGAACGAGCGGCGCGAGAGCGCGGACTCCTTGATGCCGAGGACGATTTCCTTCGCCTTCGGCGGCATCTTGTCCGCGGCTTCCATCTCTTTGATGGCCTTCGCGAACTCCCAGTCCTCGACGACGTCGCCGATGGACCAATCCGTGTCCCCTGCGTCGGTAATCTTCACGCGGGAGAACATCTGCTTCACCACGACCTCGAAGTGCTTCCGGGACACCGGAGCGCCCTGGAGCTCGTAGATGCGGGACGCTTCCGCGATGATGTATTCCTGCACCGCGGCGCGGCCGGCGTACTCGAACACTTCGTCGAGGTCTGCCGAGCCGTCGGTGAGGATCTGCCCGCGCACGACTTCGTCGCCGGCCTTAACGAGCGGCACGCGCGGATACGGCGCGAGATATTCGTATGCCGAGCCGTCCTTCTTGCCCTGGCCCTTGGCCGGGACGACGACGAGCACCTTCTCGCGGCCCGCCTCCTTGATTTCCGAGACGATGCCGTCGGACTTGGAGACGACCGCAGGATTTTTCGGCGAGCGCTTCTCGAACACTTCCTCGACGCGCGGGAGGCCGGAGGTGATGTCGCCGCCGACCGAGGCCACGCCGCCGGCGTGGAAGGTGCGCATGGTGAGCTGGGTGCCCGGCTCGCCGATGGCCTGCGCCGCGACGGTGCCCACCGCTTCGCCCAGGTCTACCTGCTCGCGGGAGGTCAGGTCCATGCCGTAGCAGGCCTGGCAGATGCCGAAGCGGGTCTCGCACGACATCGGCGAGCGCGACACGACCGACTGGATGTCGGAGGCCGCGATGGCCTGCGCGTCTTCCGCGGTGAGGTAGTGATTCTTCTTGAAGAGGACGGTGCCGTCCTTGGTCTTCGCGTCTTCCGCGAGCACGCGGCCGCGCAGAATCTCCGCGTAGTCGAGCTGAACGCCCGAGGCGGAGGTGCGGCCGATCTTGATGCCGCGCTTCGTGCCGCAGTCCTTCTCCGTGATGATGGAGTCCTGCGCGACGTCGAAGAGGCGGCGCGTGAGGTAGCCGGCTTTCGCGGTGCCGAGCGCGGTGTCCGCGAGGCCCTTGCGCGAGCCGTGGGTGGACATGAAGTACTCGACCGGATTCAGGCCTTCCATCATCGAGGAGATGATGGGCACTTCCATGGTCTCGCCCGCGGTGTTCTGGATGAGGCCCTTCATGCCGACCATCTGCGAGAGGTTGCCCAAGGAACCGCGCGCGCCCGACATGATGATGTCGTGCACGGGGCTCATCGCGTCGAGGTCTTCGCCGATGAACTTCTCGACGTCCTGCTTCGCGCCCTGCCAGACCTCGATGGCCATGCGGTGCTTCTCTTCCTCCGCGAGGAGGCCGGCGAGGTAGTCTTCCTCGATCTTGAGCACCTTCGCGCGCGCGCCCTCGATGACCTTCTGCTTCTTCTCGGAAACCTTCACGTCGCCCAGGGACCACGTGATGCCGGACTTGGTCGCGTACTCGAAGCCGAACCGCTTGATGCGGTTGACGATGCTCGGGACGGCGTCGAGGCCGTAGCGCGTGATGCAGTCGTTCACGATGCGGCCGAGCACCTTCTTGGTGATGGCCTCGTTCACGAACGGATAGTCCGACGGGAGGACGGTGTTGAAGAAGAGGCGGCCGACGGTCGTCTCGAACGGCTTGTCGCCGAACTGCTCGTACTTGGGCTTCCCTGCGACCGGGAGCACGTTCACCTTCGCGCGCAGGTCTATGGCGGCGTAGTCGTGCGCGAGGATGGCGGCGTTCGGGGACGCGAAGTACTCGCCTTCGCCCTTGCTGCCGTCAATGGTGCGGGTGAGCCAGTACACGCCGAGCGCGATGTCGTGCGAGGTCGCGATGACCGGCGCGCCTGACCCAGGCTTGAGGATGTTCTTGTTGGCGCTCATCACGTTCTGCGCTTCCCACTGCGCCTCTTCCGAGAGCGGCAGGTGGACGGCCATCTGGTCGCCGTCGAAGTCGGCGTTGAACGCCGGACAGACGAGCGGATGGAGGCGGATGGCATCGCCTTCGATGAGCCGCGGGCGGAATGCCTGGATGCCCTGGCGGTGAAGCGTCGGAGCGCGGTTCAAGAGCACGTACTTGCCCTTGATGACCTCTTCGAGGATTTCCCACACTTCCGGAACGCCGTCTTCGATGAGGCGTCCTGCGCCGCGGATGTTGAACGCGAGCTCGCGGGAAAGGAGCCCGGCGATGACGAACGGGCGGAAGAGCTCGAGGGCCATGTGCTTCGGAAGGCCGCATTCGTCGAGCTCGAGGTCCGGACCGACGACGATGACGGAGCGTCCCGAGTAGTCCACGCGCTTGCCGAGAAGGTTCTGGCGGAAGTAGCCCTGCTTGCCCTTCAAGTAATCCGCGAGCGACTTCAGCGGACGGCGCTGAGCCGGCGTGAGCGCGCCTGCGGAGGCGCCGCCCTTGCGGATGGAATTGTCGAGGAGCGCGTCAACCGCTTCCTGGAGGATGCGCTTCTCGTTGCGCAGGATGACTTCCGGCGCGTGGATGTCGAGGAGCTTCTTGAGGCGGTTGTTGCGGTTGATGACGCGGCGGTAGAGGTCGTTCACGTCCGACGTTGCGTGGCGGCCGCCTTCGAGCGCGACCATCGGGCGAAGCGCCGGCGGGATGACCGGGATGCGGGTCAGGAAGAACCACTCGGGGCGCAGTCCCGCGGCGATCATGCCGGAGATGAGCGAGAGGCGCTTCGCGAGCTTCTCGCGCTCGGCGGCGCCTGCCTTCTCGTAGCGCGCAGTGAGCTGGGTCTCGAGCTCTTTCAGGTCGAGATTGCGGAACACGTCATAAATAGCCTCGGCGCCGATGCGCGCTTCGAAGAGGCCGCCGTACTTCACCGAGTAGCGGTGGTACTCGAGCTCATCCAAGACCTTGCCGACGACAATGCCGTCTATTTCCGCTTTCGCGGTCGTCATCTTCTCCTTCAAGGCGTCGCGCTCCTTGTCGTCTTTGGCACCCTTGTATTTGGACTTGTATTCGCTCTCGAGTTCCGCGAGGAGGCGCTTCTTCTCTTCCTCGACGACGCGGGACACGATGTAGCCCGCGAAGTAGACGACCTTCTCGATGTCGCCTGACGGCGCGCCAAGGAGGAGCGCCATGCGGCTCGGCACGGAGCGGAGGAACCAGATGTGCGCGACCGGAGTGCAGAGCTCGATGTGGCCCATGCGCTCGCGGCGGACGATGGAGCGGGTGATCTCGACGCCGCACTTGTCGCAGACGATGCCCTTGTAGCGGATGCCCTTGTACTTGCCGCAGTAGCACTCGTAGTCCTTCTCAGGGCCGAAGATCTTCTCGTCGAAGAGCCCGTGCTTCTCCGAGCGCTGGGTGCGGTAGTTGATGGTCTCCGGCTTCGTGACTTCGCCGTGCGACCACTCGAGGATGCGTTCCGGCGAGGCCAGGTTCAGCTGGAGGCCGTTCCACGTGTCTTTCGGCGGGAGGCGGTTCGAACTCATGCGG
>DATKNE010000020.1:0-3131 GCA_035541515.1 Minisyncoccota bacterium
CCCGTGCAAGGGGCGGATTTCCTTTCGTCATTCGCTCGCAAGCGGCTCACGAAGCCGGAGTAGTCGTCGCGAGGGCTCCTTTCGGGAATTCCTTCTTCAGATCGTCGAGCGAGGTGAAGCCGTAGTAGGTCTTGCCGTTTATGACGAATGCCGGCAGCGAGCCGCTGAGCTTCAGCTGTGACTTGAGCGTATCCAGGGCGCCGAGGCCGAGGTGGTAGTCGAACGAATAGATGCGCAGGTTCGGGTACGTGTCGTGGAGGTATGAGAGGGCGTTGCCGGCCTTCGCGCAGTCGGCGCAATCGCCCGCGTTGCTATAGAAATAGAGCACCGTCACGGTCTTCGTCTTGCAGGCGGCGGCGATCTCCTTCGTGATGAGGTAATCCCGGATCTCGAAGAGGGAATACTGGCGGGCGAGCGCGAGCACCTGCGCGTTCCCGGTGCCGAGCTGCTGCTGCTCGTAGGAGAGCTTCTCGCCGAGCTCGTCGAGCTCAGACGTGAGATCGGTGCTCGTCTTGTCGGTGCTGCTCACCGTCTCTGCGCACGGCGCGGACTCGAGCAGGGAGAACTGCGTCTCGAACGAGAGCGAATCGACCGAGAGCTGTTCCTGAAGCGAATTCAGCTCGGCGATGCGCATGCGGTTCAGGTAGCTCACGCTCGCTATGATCGTCCCGATCGTGAGGAACGAGATGCCGAGCGCGATGAGCACGTTGCGGGTGATGTCGGACATGAGGTGGGGCGGCTAGTCGCGCCAGCCGCGGCGCGTGCCGGTCGACACGTCGATGAGGGAGCGCAGGTACCAGACCGGCGCGACGAACCCGTAGAGGAGCGAGTACGCGATGATGCTCGGCACGGCGCGCTCCTTCGTGCCGGAGATGCACTTCCCGAGGAACGCGGAGAGCACCCCGAGCCCGATTATGAGGGCGGTGAGGAGGGTGAGCACGTCTGTCGGGAGATAGAACCAATCGAGCGAGAAGCGCGAGGCGCGCGAGACGGACCACGCGAGCGGCACCCCCTCGTGCGCCGCGACATAGCGCACGATGCCCGAGGCGCTCAAGTACACAGAGAGCATGAGCGTCGCCACCATGAAGAAGGGCGTGAGGATGCCCATGGGGAGGACGAAGAGGCCGAGGAAGCCGTGCTTGCGGCTCAAGAGGTCGCGGTAATCGAACCAGACATTGCGGAGATAGCCGCTCGCCCAGCGCATGCGCTGCCGGACCAGCTTCTGGAGCGTATCCTGCGCCTTCGTCACCACGATAGCGGCCGGCGCATTCTCGATGGCGTAGCCGTGGCGCAAGAGCCGCATCGCCATCTCCATGTCTTCCGTCTGCTGGCCGTACCGGAAGCCGCCGATCTCATCAAGGACCGCGCGGCGGTAGACGGAGAAGGGCCCCGGCGTCACGAAGAACGCGTTGATGGACGCGAGCGCGTGACGGAAGTACGAGCCCATGAGGTATTCGGCGCCCTGCATGTGCTCGAGCATGCCGCGAGGCTCGCCGATGATGATGGAGGAGAAGGCGGCGGCGATCTTCTCATCGGTAAAGCAGGCGAGCGTGCGCTTGAGCGCATCGGGAGCGAGGTAGGAGTCCGCATCGACGCATCCGACGAACTCCGCGTCGGACGCCGCGCCGATGCCGACGTTGAGCGCGATGTGCTTGCCGCCGTTCTCCTGGTGGATGAGGGTCACCCGCGGGTTGCCCGCGAACGCTTCCATCGCCTTCGCCGTCCCGTCGGTTGAACCGTCGTTCACGAGGATGAGCCGGAGCTTATCCGCGGGATAGTCCAAGGCGAGCACGGACTCCGCCGTCTTCGCCAAGGTCTTCTCCTCGTTGTAGCAGGGGACGATGAGCGCCACGCGCGGCGTGTGAAGCGCGCGTGCGCGTGCGCGCGAACGCTTTGCCGGACGCGAAAGGAAGGTCAACAGCAAGAACGTCTCGTAGAAGAGCGCCAGGAAGAGGATAGGATAAAACGCGTATGTGAGCGGGTTGCCCCCCATAAAAGTAGGCGGATTCTACCATATTTTGGTATATTTTCCTCATGAAGGACGAGGGGCGCCTGCACCCCATCACTATCGCCGTCCGCGACATCGCGGCCATCTTCGGCCGCATGGGGTTCGGCGTCGCGTTCGGTCCCGAGGTGGAGACCGAGTGGTACAACTTCGATGCCCTCAACATCCCCGGCGACCATCCGTCGCGCGACATGTGGGACACGTTCTGGGTCAAGACGAAACCCGGCGAAGAGAGGAAGCTGCTCCGG
This sequence comes from Minisyncoccota bacterium, assembly GCA_035541515.1. Lineage (GTDB taxonomy): Bacteria > Patescibacteriota > Minisyncoccia > Phycocordibacterales > Phycocordibacteraceae > C7867-001. Next base: position 2,254 of record DATKNE010000020.1, read on the forward strand.
ACGCACACGTCGCCCGTGCAAGTGCGCTGGCTCGAGAAGCACGGCGCTCCCGTTCGCATCATCGCCCCCGGGAAGGTGTTCCGGAACGAAGCCACCGACGCGACCCACGAGGCGCAGTTCTACCAGCTCGAAGGGCTTGCGGTAGGGGAAGGCATCACGCTCGCGCACCTCAAGGGCGCGCTCGACCGGTTCGCGCGTGAGTACTTCGGGCCGGACGCGAAGACCCGCTTCCGTCCGAGCTTCTTCCCCTTCACCGAACCGTCGGTGGAAGTGGACATGTGGTTCCCGGCGCAGCAGAAGTGGCTCGAAGTGATGGGAGCCGGCATGGTGCATCCGAAAGTCCTCGAGAACGCGAAGGTTGACCCGGAGAGATACCAGGGATTCGCGTTCGGCGCCGGCATCGAGCGGCTCGCGATGATCAAGTACGGCATCCCGGACGCGCGTCTCTTCCATACGGGCGATATCCGCTTCGATTACGCGTTCGAGGACGCTTCCGCCTGACGTATGAAAGTCTCTCGCGGGTGGCTCCAGAAGTATTTCGACGCGCCGCTTCCCGAAGCGAAGGAGCTCGCGGACGCGTTCACGTTCCATTCGTTCGAGGTCGAGGAAGAGGCCGGCGACCTCATCGACCTGAAGGTCCTGCCGGACCGCGCCGGATACGCGCTCTCCCACCGCGGCGTCGCCTCCGAGCTCTCGGCGGCGCTTTCCATGCCGATGAAGCAGGACCCGCTTCGCGAACCGGTTCCGGAGTTCCCGAAAACCGATGCGCTCGCCGTTTCGCTCGAAGACCCGCAGAAATGCCTGCGCTACATAGGCGCGCTGGTGAAAGGCGTGAAAGTGGGCCCCTCGCCCGCGTGGCTCAAGGAAGCGCTCGAATC
>DATKNE010000021.1:0-6405 GCA_035541515.1 Minisyncoccota bacterium
CCTCATCCTCTCCATCATCGCGCACGAGGTGGCGCACGGGTATGCCGCGGACGCGCTCGGCGACCCGACCGCCCGGCTCGCCGGCCGCCTCACCCTCAACCCGCTCCCGCACATCGATCCCTTGGGGTCCGTCCTCATCCCGGCGCTCCTCATCTTCACCGGCTCGCCGATCCTCTTCGGATGGGCGAAGCCGGTTCCCTATAACCCGTACAACCTCCGGGATCACCGCTGGGGCGAGACTCTGGTCGCCATCGCCGGCTCCGCGACGAACCTGCTCCTCGCCGTGCTGTTCGGGCTCATCGTCCGTTTCGGCGGCTCGCTCATAGGGAGCACCGCGCTTTCCGTCGCCGCGACCATCGCGTTCGTGAATCTCTTCCTCGGCCTCTTCAATCTCATCCCGTTCCCGCCCTTGGACGGATTCACCGCGCTGCGCTCCGCGCTTCCGTGGCACCTCGCGACGGGGCTCAGCCGGCTCGAGCATTCCGTGCGCTCGACCGGCCCGGTGGCCCTCATCTTGTTCCTCGTGCTGTTCTCGTTCGTCTTCACGACGCCGTTCTTCGATCTCGTGTACTTCCTATTCACCCTCCTCACCGGCGTTTCCGCGTAGGGCGGCTATACTTCGTACTATATGTGGGTCGTCTACGCGTTCGGTTCGGCGATCTCGGCCGCGCTCGTCGCCCTGTTCGGCAAGGTCGGGTTGCAGAACGTCGATCCTACCCTTGCCACGATCATCCGGGGCGTCATCATGGCGCTCCTCCTCATCGTCGCGGGGTTCGTCTTCCGGAAATTCGACGGCTTCTCCTTCGCGAGCCTCAGCGGGAGGGCCTGGCTCTTCATACTGCTCGCGGGCGTCGCGGGAGCTGCCTCCTGGCTCCTTTATTTCCTCGCGCTCAAGCACGGGCCCGCGAGCGCCGTGGCGGTCATCGACAAGCTGAGCGTCGTCTTCGTCATCTTCCTCGCCGCGGCATTCCTCGATGAATCGCTCACCGTGCGCAGCGTCATCGGCGTCTTCCTCACGGTCATCGGCACGCTCTTCATCCTCTTCAAGTAGCGCGCTACACCCACCCATCGCAAACGGCGCGCGGCCGTCTTGTATACTTAGGATCACGATGGAGTACCAGGTCCCTCAGTTCATCGAGGTCGAGGACAAGATCGTCGGCCCGTTCACGCTCAGGCAGTTCATCTACATCGCGGGAGCGGGCGGCCTCTGCATCGTCGCCTTCGTCTACCTGCCGATCGTCGTCGCCATCATCGTCGCGGTGCCGATCGTCGCGTTCGGCGCCGCGCTCGCGTTCTACCGGGTGAACGGCAAGCCGTTCATCTCCGTGATCGAGGCGGGATTCAACTACTACAAAGGGAATAAGCTCCTCCTCTGGAAGCAGGGGGAGGGGAACGCGGGCGCGGAGCGCGCCCGGAAGGCTCCCGCGCCCGAGGCTCCGAAAGCGCATGCGGAGCCGCGGCTCACGCGCGGGAAGCTTTCCGAGCTCGCCTGGTCGCTCGACGTGAAGGCCCCGGGAGGCGCTCCGGAAGAGCGCGAATCATAATCACCATGGCGACGAAACCGGCATCAGCGGCGAGCGCGACCCAGAAATTCGTTCCGGTCCAGGAGATACGGAACGGCACCATCGTCCTCAAGGACGGGTCACTCCGCGGCGTGCTCATCTGCTCCTCCATAAACTTCGGGCTGAAGTCGCAGGACGAGCAGCGCGCCATCATCGAGGGCTTCCAGAGCTTCCTCAACACGCTCGATTTCTCCATCCAGATCGTGGTGAATTCCCGCCGCATGGACCTGCGGCCGTACCTCGCCGTGCTCGAGGAGAAGGCGCCTGCGCAGAAGACCGAGCTCTTGCGCATCCAGCTGCGCGAATACGTCGCCTTCGTGCGTTCCTTCGCGGAACAGGCGAATATCATGACGAAATCGTTCTACGTCGTGGTCTCCTACGTGCCGCGCTCGCTCGTCGTTCCTGCGGCGGCCACCAACCTCTTCTCGAGGAAGAAGAAGGACCCGGCGATGCCGGAGACCACGTTCGAAGAAGACCGCACCCAGCTCGAGCAGCGCATGACCCTCGTCGCCGCGGGGCTCTCGGCGAGCGGCGTGCGCGCGGTGCCCTTGAATACGGAAGAAGCCATCGAGCTCCTCTACCGCTCGTTCAACCCGGGAGAGCTCGAGAACCCTATCCGCCTCGAACGATAACCTATGGCACTCATCGACTTTCTGAGCAGGAGGAACAAGAAGGAGGAAGCCGCGGAAATCACGCCGGTCCTGCCGAAGGATATCTACAAGCAGGGCACGCTCACCCTCGAGGACACCATCGCGCCGACCGCGCTCAAGATCGGCTCGCGCGAGCTCGAGCTCGGCGAGAAGTTCGTCCGCGTCTTCTACACCATCTCCTACCCGCGATTCCTCACCGACAGCTGGTTCGCGCCGGTCGTGAACCTCGACAAGATCCTCGACGCCTCCATCTTCATACATCCCTTGGAGACCGAGCAGGCCTTGAACACCTTCCGCAAGAAGGTCGCGGAAGTGCAGAGCCAGATCAGCCAGCGCGAGGCGCGGGGTCTCGTGCGCGATCCTTTGCTCGACACGGCGTACCAGGACATCGAGGAATTGCGCGACAAGCTCCAGCAGGCGCAGGAGAAACTGTTCGACGTAGGGCTCTATCTGGCCCTCTACGGCGACACCCGAGAGGAGATAGACAAGACGGAGGGCGACATCCGGAGCATCCTCGACTCGAAACTCGTCTACACGAAGCCGGCCTTGTTCCAGCAGGAGCAAGGGTTCCGCTCGTGCCTGCCCTTAGGCACCGACGAGCTCCTCGTGAACTCGAAACTGGATTCCGCGCCCTTGTCCTCGTTCTTCCCGTTCGTCTCTTTCGACCTCACCTCGGATCGCGGCATCCTCTACGGCATCAACCGGCACAACTCCTCGCTCATACTCTTCGATCGGTTCTCCTTGGAGAACTACAATTCCGTCATCTTCGCGAAGTCCGGCGCGGGAAAGTCCTACACCTCGAAGCTCGAGATACTCCGGTCCTTGATGTTCGGGACGGACGTGCTCGTCATAGACCCGGAGCGCGAGTACGAGCAGCTCGCGGAAGCCACCGGCGGGCGCTCGTTCCACATCTCGCTCTCGTCCGAGCATCACATCAACCCGTTCGACCTGCCGCCGGTCAAGGAAGACGAGGACCCGAGGGACATCCTCCGCGGCAACATCATCAATCTCGTCGGCCTCTTCCGCATCATGCTCGGGGGCCTCTCGCCCGAAGAAGACGCCATCATCGACCGCGCCATCACGGAAACCTACGCGCTCAAAGACATCACCGGCGAAGCGGACTTCACGGGCGCCGAAGCTCCGCTCCTCTCCGACTTCGAGCAGGTGCTCTCGGGCATGCAGGGGAGCGAGTCTTTGGTCGAACGGCTTTCCAAATACACCCACGGCTCATGGTCGGGCTTCATCAACCAGCCGACCAACATCGACATCAACCAGCAGTTCGTCGTCTTCTCCGTGCGCGACATGGAGGATGAGCTCAAGCCGGTCGCGATGTACATCATCACGCACTACATCTGGAACGCCATCCGCCACGAGCTCAAGAAACGCCTCCTCGTCATCGACGAGGCGTGGTGGATGATGAAGACGGAAGACACGGGCTCCTTCCTCTACTCCATCGCGAAGCGCGGGCGCAAGTACTTCCTCGGCGTCGCCACCATCACGCAGGACGTCGAAGATTTCCTCAAGAGCCCGTACGGCCGTCCCATCCTCACGAACTCCTCGCTCCAGATGCTCCTGAAGCAGTCGCCGACGACCATCAACGTGCTCCAGGAGACGTTCAACCTGACCGACGAGGAGAAGTACCTCCTCCTCGAAGCGGGCGTCGGCGAAGGCCTCTTCTTCGCGGGATTGAAGCACGTCGCCATAAAGGTGGTCGCGAGCTACACCGAAGACCAGATCATCACCTCCGACCCGTCCCAGCTCCTCGCGATCCAGCAGGAGAAAGATCGCTATGCCGCCGCAGGGGACAAGCAGCCGTAGCCTCGAGCGCATCGCGCGCGAGCGCGCGATGCTCGGCCCGGCGCCGAAGGTGATGAGCTGGTGGAACCCGGCGGCCATCCTGGCTCTCATGGTCGCGCTCGGGTTCGACGCGATACGCGCGTTCTTCGAATGGCTCGGATTCGCCCTTCCGGCGCTCGGAGGCGTCATCACCGGAGCCATCGCGAATTATTTCCTCGGAAGCGTGGCCGGCTACATCGCCGGCGGAGTGACCGCTGTTGCCGGAGGAGTCTTCGTCGGACCGGAGCTGGAAGGCTTCGGGCTCATAATGGCCGAGGTCATCGGGCTCGCGGGATTTTTCGCTATCCTCGGCCTCCTGTTCTTCACGAACGCGCGCATCTTCAAGGCGAACGAGACGGCCCTGTTCTGGCTCTTGATCACGTTCGTCGTCACGGAGGTCCCGTTTCTTGATACCGTCCCGATGCTCGGGGTATTCGTCTGGCACATGTACCGCACGCAGATTTCCAAGGAACGCGAAGCGCGAGCAGCCTGGCAGGCACGGAATGAAGCGCTCGACGCGCAGGAGCTGCAGCTGAAGCTCGCGCTCCTGCAGGAAAGGCAGGCCCGTGCCGAGGCCGATACGCTCGCCGCGGCGAACGACAACGATGCTATCCCCGAGGGGAGCCGCGCGGCCGCCTGAGGCCCGTTCCGGAAGCGATATACTGGGGGCATGAAGCCTGCGCCGGCCCTTGCTCTCCTCGCGATTCTTGCGCTTGCGCCCCTGCCCTCGAATGCGCAGACGGTCGGCTCTACCGCGCCGTTCACGCTCTCGATGAGCCCGCAGTACGCGACCCCGGGCGGCTCCGTCACCCTCACGCCGCTCTCTTCGACCATGAATCTCGCGAATGCGACGCTCGCCATATTCGTCAACGGCAAGCAGGTGTATTCCGGGAACGTCGCGCCGACGCAGGTGACGGTCGGGCCCGCGGGCGCCGTCACCACGATCAAGGCGAGCGTCACCTCAGGCGGGGCGGCCTATTCGCAGACGCTCTCCATCATCCCGCAGGACGTCTCGCTCATCATTGAGCCCATCGCCTCGGCGCCGGCGCTCTATGCCGGGAAGCCCCCCGTCCCTCTTGAGGGCGCCGTCCGGCTCATCGCGGTGGCAAGCTTCGAGACGGGGACGGGGAAGGCTACGGATCCTTCCGCGCTTTCCTATTCTTGGACCGTGGATGGCGCGAAAGACCCGAGCCTCTCGGGAATAGGGAAGAATGCGGTCACGGTAGCATCACCCTTGCAGTATCGTCGGCGCACCGTTTCGGTCGCGATCGAGAACGCGGACCGGAGCCTCGCCGGCGGCGCATCGCTCAGCTTCTCGGCGCAGAACCCGAGCGTGCGCCTCTACGAGGACGACCCGCTGCTCGGCATACGTTTCGACAGCGCGCTCGCCGGCTCCTACCACATGCCTGCCTCCGAGGCCGCGCTCTTCGCCGCGCCGTTCGGCTTCCCGATCTCGACCGGCGCGCCCTCGATGGAATGGTTCCTCAACGGCGCCGCGGCGCAAGCGGGGCCGGTCATCACGCTCCGCCCGACCGGGAGCGGGCAGGGGAGCGCGTCGCTCACGTTCTCAGCGAAAGGGGGCCTGTACACGACCGCGGCGCAGGCGCTCACGGTCACCTACGGCGCGTCCTCGAATTCCGGACTCTTCGGCCTATGAAAACTTCTCTCGGATGCCTCGCCGTTGCCGTGCTCCTCGCGCTCGCGCCCCTCTCCGTGCACCAGGCGCACGCGCAGTCGTCCACGATAAACGGGAACCATCAGCAGACTTTCTCGGGCGATTTCGTGCCGCTCGCGCCCATCCCGGGCCTTACCGATCAGAACTCGACCCGAGAAACCGTCCTTTCCGGGGATTTCGCCACGTTCTTCAATCAGCTCTACCAGTACCTCATCGGGCTCTCGGTAGCGCTCGCTATCATCTGGATCATCTGGGGCGGCATCCTCATCTCCACGAGCGATTCCATCGGCAATCATGCGCGGGGGAGGAAGAAGATCGAGGACGCCATTCTCGGGCTCGCCTTGGTGCTCGCGCCCGCGCTCGTGTTCTCCATCATCAACAACAGCATCCTGAACCTCTCGGTAAATTTCGAACCGATCGATCTGAGCACCCCATCTCAGCAACAGCAAACCACTCCTCCTCCTTCTCAATCCTATGGAAATTTTTCTTCGCCGGGGAGCACTATAAACTGTCCCCCCTCTGGTAGCCAAGGAAATTGTGCAGATGCATTGACGGATTCTTGCCAAAAAGCTGGCGGGGATCCGGTCGAACAGACCGGGACATTGGGCGACGTCTCTATCTATTGCCGGCCTAAAAACCAGACAACCGTACCTCCAGGAAGCACCACTACGGCTGCCGATTG
>DATKNE010000022.1:0-2903 GCA_035541515.1 Minisyncoccota bacterium
TCGTAGGGCTCGGGAACCCAGGGAAAGAATATGAGAAGACCCGGCACAACGCCGGGCGCATGGCGGTGGAGCTTCTGGCGAAGCAGGAGGGCGCGGAGGAGTTCGTCCTGAACAAGACCGCGAAGGCGCTCGTCGCGAAAGGGTCCGTCGAAGGCGAGAATGCGACCTTGGTGCTTCCGGAGACGATGATGAATCTCTCGGGCAAGGCGGTCGCGGCGTTCGTGAAGACGCCGAAGGCGGCAAAGAGCTTGCTCGTGATGCAAGACGACCTCGACTTGCCCTTGGGGACCATAAAGATGGTGTTCGCGCGCGGTTCGGGAGGGCACAAGGGCATCGAGAGCATCAATCGCGCGATAAAGACGCAGGACTACGCGCGCATCCGCATCGGCATCAGCGCGGCAGGGAAGAGGAATCAGGCGAAGAAGGTTTCCGGAGAGGAGAAAGTCGTGAAGCACGTCATCGGCAAGTTCAAGCCGGCGGAAGAAGCCGCGCTCAAGAAGTCTTTGAAGAAAGCTGCGGAGGCCGCAAAACTCTTCGCGAGCGAAGGAATCGAAGCGGCGACGATGTTCGCGAACACGCGCTAAAACGAAACCGGGCCCTTCGGGGCCGGTTTCGTTTCCGAACTCTTTGTTATTTCTTCTTGCCCGCGAAGGAGAGCGTCATGCGCTGGTCCTTCGGCTCGAACAAGGTGATGACGAACGGATACGTCTTGCCGAGCTCGAGTGATTCCCGGAGCTCCGCCGGAGTATTGAATTCGCTCACGTGCACGAGGCCCGCGACGCCTTCCTCCACCGACACCAACGCGCCGTGCTTGTTGTACTTGATGACGACGCCCGGCACTTCCATGCCTTTCTTGTAGCGGTCGCCGGCGGTGTGCCACGGGTTCTCGATGAGCGCCTTGATCGAGAGCGAGACCTTGCCTTCCTTTATCTCGATGACCTTCACGCGCACCTTGTCGCCGACCTTGAAGAGCGTCCGCGGATCCTCGACGAGGCCCCAGTCGAGCTCGCTGATGTGCACGAGGCCTTCGAGCCCCGGCTCGAGCTTCACGAAGACGCCGAAGTCCACGACGCCGGTGACTTCGCCCTCGACGACGTCGCCCACCTGGTACTTGTCGATGAGCGAGGCCTTCTCTTCCGCCTCGCTCTCGGTGCGCTCGGAGAAGATGAGCTTGCCCTCCTTCGCGTCCGCGGTGATGATGCGGACCGAGAGCGGATGGCCGACGAGCTGCATGAGCTCCGACAGGATCTTGTCCTTGTCGCCTTCCGGCACGCGCGGGTAGTGCTCCTTCGAGAGCTGGGAAGCGGGGAGGAAGCCCTGGATGCCCTGCCACGAGAGGATGAGCCCGCCCTTGTTCGCTTCCTCGACCGGAATCGTGTAAATGGTCTGCGCGACGATGGCCTGCTCGGCTTCGCCCCAGATGGCGGCCTGGCGCGCCTCCTTCAAGGAAAGCTCGATGTAGCCTTCGAGCCCGGAAACGTCCACGACTTTCGCGCTGATGGTGTCGCCGACGTTCGCCTTCCTCAGCACGTCCGCGGCGTTCAGGTACTCGCGTCCGTAGATGAGGCCGGCGCCGAACGGCGGCAGGTCCACATATACGCGCCCGCGCGCGATCGCGATGATGGTGCCTTCCACGAGGTCTCCGGCCGACGGCGGGGTCGGGATGCTCTCAAGGAGCCCGGCCATCGGGTGGCCAGGCTCGAGGTGAATCGTCACCGGAGCCGCTTTCTTCTCCTCCGCTTTCGCGGGAGCGTCCATTACTTCAGACATTTATATAGAGCGATACCGGATTTTCGAGAGCGGTACTGGCCTCTTTCGGGGCTCAGGGTTAACGCGCTCCTACTTCTCCGTTCGCTGACCTGAAGACCATAGCACGGGAGTATCCGTATGAAAAGTGGTCGGGCTCGCCTTGCGGCGAGCCCGTTTCCACAATGCGCGCATGGTTTTCGCGTACGCGTACTGTGGGAATTTCTTGCCCTGAGCGTCGCTAGGGCGGCGATTTGGTTGGAAGCATCGGAAATCTCCCAATCCCTGTGAAGCGTTTCTTCTCCCGTCGTCCCATGGGACGACATAAGTCACCGTACCATCGAATACGCATTCGGCAAGGGCGTCCGGTGGATAAAATGGTAAGGGCCCGCAGAGCAATCATCGAGTGATTGTTTGCGGGCCCTTGTGCGCCAGAAGGCTGCTTAGCCGAAGACGGGGGTCTTACGCCTATCTTCGGTCAGCGCCTCCAGCGCGCCGCCGATCAGATGACGTAGCCGTCGATGCCGCCCCAGCCCTCGTCGAACTTGCCGGCGTCGCCGATGTCGTTGCTCGAATAGGATCCGCTTTCGGCCTGGATGGCCACTCCGATGAGACCCACGTTCGGACCGTTGTTCATGCGCATAGGCGTTCTCCCAATGAGCTGTTGCGAGGCCATCCCCATGGATGACAACGGCAAACATACCATCGGTACCTCTGGTGTCAAGGGCTTCAAAATGCTCACATCGGCAAGGGAATCCCGCGGTTTCGCGATAGCGAAACCGCGGCAGAAATGGTAAAATTCACGCAATGGTCATCACCCACCACGGCGGGCAGTGCTTCAAGGTGACGCTCGGAGACCTCACGCTCGTGTTCGACCCCATCGCGAAGGGCGCAAGCCTCCCGTCGGTGCGCTTCGGCGCCGACATCGCGCTCATTTCCCGCAACCATCCGGACATGAACGGCGTCGAGGAGGTCACCTACGGCGACAAGGTCCCGTTCGTGATTTCCGGCCCGGGCGAGTACGAGAAGGCCGGCGTCGTGGTGCAAGGATTCCTCTCCAAGTCCGCGTACGGCCTCCCGAAAGGCGCGGCCGAGGCGGTCAACGCCATATACGCGGTCGAGCTCGAGGACATGACGCTCGTCCACCTCGGCGCCCT
>DATKNE010000023.1:0-3624 GCA_035541515.1 Minisyncoccota bacterium
AGCACCGCGCTCGGAGGCTATCTGGCCGACCGTCACGATGCGCGAATCCACCAAAAGGCGCTTTTCCGAGCGGGTGAGGCTCGTGAGGGTCGTCACGGGATACACTTTTGCTTCCGTCATGAGCTCGAAGAGGTTGCCGGACGCAGGATACGCCCAACCGAGGAGCTCGACGCCGGCGCACTGCGCGTAGGCGATGGCTTCCGAGGTGAACTTCGTGTTCGTCACGAGGAGACCGCGGTCTATGGGGCAGGCGCGCACGCTCGGATCGCACGCGAAGATGTCGTCGAACCGGCTCTTCACATAGAGCGCGACCTTCAGGTCGGTCTTATAGCCCGGATCGTTGTGGTACTTCAGCTCCGCCGCGAGGAACTCTTCTTTCCCCGGATGCGACGCATAGAAATCGACTTCGTGTATGACGCATCTGCCATGGATGAGCTTGCGCGTCTCGACCTCCCAGCCTTGGGCGCGGAAGAGATGCGATACGAAATCTTCAAACGGATGCCCGGACGGCCCGAACTCAAGCAGGGCGCGGCGGAGCGCGTACCGCGCAGCGATCGGGCGCGCCTCCGACTTGCGAAGCAAGGCGAACGCGCGCGCATAGAGCTCTCTCGACGTTATCCCGGGCGCGATGGAATTCGCGATGGCCTCGGCGATGCGTTCGGCAGTCTGTTCCCCGGCACCCGAGCGCCGCAGCGAGGCAGCGAGCCGCTCCGGGTCGAACGGCTGGCGCGTGCCGTCAGCCTTGATGATGGTCTTGACCGTGCTCATGACGGCGTCGTCGAGGCGAGGACGCCGTTCACCGAGACCGTGACGGGAGCATTCGCGGGTGCTTCGACTTGGACGGCGAACGGGATCTTCGTCGCGAGCATGAGGCAGGTGCCCGTGTCGGGCGGGATGGTGAGCGAGATCTGCACGCTCTCCGTGCTCGACGCGTCTCCGCTCGCAGTCGCCTCAGCGGACACGCTCGCGCACGCGTCCGGAGCCGTCACTGTGCCTGAGAACGAATGCACGCCCTTCTTGTACGAATCGTGGAGCGTCACGACAGGAACGCCGGCGCTCTGCGTCTCTTGCGCCGGATTCGAGGGGACTTCCCGCACGTGCGGCACCGAGAGCGCGAATCCCGCGATGATGAGCGCCGCGAACACGGCCGCGAGAGTGAAGAGGCGCCGATGACTCATCGCTCGATGATACCACCTCCGGCGAGACGGTCTCCTGCGTAGAATACGAGCGATTGGCCGGACGCGAGCGCCTCGGGAAGCGGTCCTTCCGGGATGAAGCGGCCGCTCTCGACGCGACCCTTCACGCGCGGACCGCGATACCGATACTGCGCTTCCGTCGCATCATCCGCGCCGCCGAGCCAGTTCGCCGACGAGAACCGGATGCCCTCCCCCGCTTCGCGCGGCGCAGACTGCCTGCCGACGACAAGCTCGTTCTTCTCGACGTCCTTCTCGCGCACGAACCACGGGCCGGGTGCTTGCGCGTCCATGAGCGCGACCCGTTCGCCGACGGTCGAGAGCGCCGCGCCCGAGTGCGTCCCGACTACCGCTCCGGACTCGTCCCGAGCCGTACCGGGTTCGGCGCCGAGTTCCGCGCGCAGGAATTCCTCGACCGAGATGTTGCCGAGGAAGCAGACGCCTTGGCTGTCTCTCTTCTCCGCGACCGGCAGATCGAGCCTTTTCGCGAGCGCACGCACCTCGCGCTTATCCATGTCGCCGACCGGGAACACGCACGCGTCGAGCGCTTCCTGCGGCACCGCCCACAGGAAGTAGCTCTGGTCCTTCTCGCCCGAACGGTAGTGCCCGGTCGCGATCAGGTCCGCGCCGTGCGCCATCGCGTAGCGATAGAACGCGCCGAACTTGATATCGCGATTGCACATCACGTCCGGATTCGGCGTCCTCCCGGCGCGATATTCGGCAAGCAGGTAGTCGATGACGCTCCGCTTGTACTGCGCGCTCGCATCGAGCGTGACGAACGGGATGCGGAGCCTCGCGGCTACCCGCATCGCGTCGCGCCGGTCCTGCGCCCACGTGCACGGCATCCCGGGCGGGTACCAGCCCTTGATGAAAACGCCCGTGACCCGCGCTCCGGCGCGCTGCAATAGCGCCGCCGAGACGGCGGAATCAACGCCTCCGGAGAGGCCGACGAACACGTTCTTGCCCCGCACGTTCATCATGGATTCCATCTAATCATGGTTGACTGAGAGCGGCAAAATGCGAGGATGATGATGCAAGGGATCGAAAGGAGGTGGTGAAGGTGAGTAGCTCTTTCCGGATACGGGCCAACCGCCCCGTCGACATCAAGCCTACCGAGGTTTTCCGAGCCGACGGCAAACTGGTGCCGGAGGATGGCTGGGTCGAAGCAGAACCAAAGGCTATCCGCGGCATCCCATGGGTCGTCATCCCCGCCCGGGCTGCGGGCAGGCGTGTGAAGCACCTGCAGGAACTCTGGGAGATGGATGCCGTCAACATGCAACGACGAACGGATACCGGGGAGTGGGAAGATGTCGATGAAAAAGATTGGGACGCCCTCTGCGGCGTATCCGCATGACAGTCGCGCGATTCCGTCATACGCACGGGATCGCGCGATTCGCTATCTCAGGTATTTCTTCTGGTTTGCGAGCTGGCCTTCGTAGGTGGCGGCGTAGTGCATCTGCCCGTCTCTCCCGGTGAGGTAGTACAGGAAGGTCGTCTTCGTCGGGTGGATGGCAGCTTCTATGGAGTCGAGCCCGGGGTTCGCGATGGGCCCGGGCGGGAGCCCTTTATGCAGGTAGGTGTTGTAGGGAGAATCCACGTTCAAGTCCTCGAACGACGGCGAATAGGTGTTGCGGCCGTAGATGTACCCGAAGACGGCATCTACCTGGAGCGGCATGCCTTTGGCGATGCGATTCCAGAGTATGCCGGAAATCATGCGACGAGCTTCCGGGGTGCGCACTTCCCGCTCTATCAAGGACGCCATGATGATGACGTCAGTGAAGGAATGCCCGGAGGCGGCGATCTCAGGCAGGAGCGGGTCGGTCTGGCTCGCGAACTCCTGCCGCATCGCGGAGACGACGGACGCCGCAGTCGCCGACGGCGGGAAGAGATACGTGTCCGGGAACAGGTAGCCTTCGTAGGGCCCGGCTACGGAGACGAACGTGCTTGTCGCGATTTCCGGCAACGCCTCGGCGACGCGGCCCGCCATGTTTCGCACCGTGTCCCCTTCGATGAACGTGATCCGCACCGGAGGGATGCCGTACTCGCCGTGCGCGATGCGGTACGCCACTGTGAAGAAGCTCTGCCCGCGAGCGAAGCGGTACGCGCCCGCTGGAAGATGACCGCCCTCGCCGAGCAACTGCCAGTAGAGGCGCAGGAGCTCCGGCGACCGGACGAGATGCGCCTCGGCAAGCGCCTGCGCCACTTGCGCGGCGGAAGCCCCCTCGTCCACCACGAACACGGTTGTTCCCGTTAGGCGCGGCGCCGAAAAGAGAATCGCGTACGCGAGGAATACGACGACGAGCGTGCAGAGGAGCGCGATATAGCGATCGCGGAAGCGCAGCACATGGCTGTCGAGCGCGGTCGCTGCGGCCGCAGAGAATCGTTCGAAAAATCCCATCATGTCGGCAGGTTGACCGGCGCCTCGCTCGTT
>DATKNE010000024.1:0-4065 GCA_035541515.1 Minisyncoccota bacterium
AAGCGAGCCGCCGCCCTTTTCCGGAGAGAGCTTCGCGGCGCGCTCGAGGAGGCGCGAGTGGAGGTAGAAGATGTCGCCCGGATACGCTTCGCGTCCCGGCGGGCGGCGCAAGAGGAGCGACATCTGGCGGTACGCGACCGCCTGCTTGCTTAGGTCGTCGTACACCACGAGCGCGTCCTTGCCCTGTTCCATGAAATACTCGCCGATGGTCGCGCCGGCGAACGGCGCGAGGAATTGGAGCGCGGCCGGAGCGGACGCCGGCGCCGTGACGATGATGGAGTATTCGAGCGCCCCGCGCGCCTCGAGCTCGGCGACGAGCTTCGCGGTCTTCGATTCCTTCTGGCCGATGGCGACGTAGATGCAGATGGGGCGCTTCTCTTCCGGCTCGGACTTCTGGTTGAGGATGGTATCGATGGCGATGGAGGTCTTGCCCGTGCCGCGGTCGCCGATGATGAGCTCGCGCTGGCCGCGACCGATGGGAATCATCGAGTCCACCGCCTTGATGCCCGTATGGATAGGCTGATTCACGCCCGCGCGGTCGATGACGCCGTATGCTTCGCGCTCGATGGGGCGCATCTCGTTCGCTCCGGTCGCGCCCTTCCCGTCTACGGGCTCGCCGAGCGGGTTCACCACGCGGCCGATGAGCGAGTCGCCGACCGGGATCGAGAGGAGACGCTTCGTGCGGCGCACGAGCATGCCCTCGTGCACCTTGGAGGCGTCGCCGAGGATGACCGCGCGCACCGCATCCTCCTCGAGGTTCAGCACGAGGCCGTAGATCGGCTGGGGGTCCTTCAAGGCCGCCTCGAGCGTGCGGTCATGCGTCGGATCGAACAGCACCATCTCGGCCATCACGGCATCCGTGAGCCCGTCGATTTCCGCGATGCCGTCGCCGGTCGCGCGCACGACGCCGACTTCCTCGGAGCCGGAGTCCGGCGTCCAGGACGCTATCTCCTTCTCTATCCGTTCGATGATGCTCTGCATGATTACGCCGTTATCTTCTTGTAAATGCCCGCGAGCGCGCTCTTCCCCGACCGGTCGACGAGCTTCCCGCCGCCGATGGCGCGCCAGCCGCTCACGAGAGACGCGTTGACCCGCGCTTCCTCCGCCTCGATTCCTGCTGCTTTCGCTGCCTTGAGGGCCCGGGCGGCGTCCTTCTTGTGCGCCACTTCGACTCTCGGAGCGAGCGCGGCCCGGCGCGCCATGATGGTGCGGAGCTCGCGGAGGATCTGCGGGAGCATCTTCGCGCGTCCGGAGCTCTTCAGGTGCGCGACGAGCTTCTTCACCGCCGACTCCGCTTGCGAAGCGTTTTCAAGCTGCGCCACGGACCTGAGGAGCCGGGAGTACTGGTCAATCATGGCTCTCGCGCATCACCTTCTCCGCCGCGAGTATCGCGACGCGGGCGATGTCCTTCTCGGTCTCCCGCCGCACCTTCGCCGCGTCTTCCTCCGCGCGCGCCCGCGCGTCCGCCTCCGCCTGCGCGGCGCGCGCCTCGGCCTCTTTCATGATGCGAGCGCGTTCGCTCGTCGCGGCATCCCGGGCGGAAGCGACGATGCTCTCGGCTTCCGTCTCCGCTTCCTGCACGCGCGCGTGCGCCGTGGAATCCGCGCTCGCCAGCTTTTCCCCGGCAAGCCGCGCGTCCTCGACGCCCTTGGCCACCAGGTCGCGGCGCTTCGCGAGCATCGCCGAGAGCGGGCGGTACAGGAAGTACCAGAGGGCGACCAGCACCACGCCGAAATTGACCGCCTGCGCGATGAGGAGGTGCCAATCGATGCCGAATGCGGCGAGGAGCTGCTGCATGCAGACGAACTTAATCTGACTAGACGAACTTGATGATGAACGACACGACGAGCGCAAGGATGCCCAAGGCTTCCGTGAACACGATCGCGAGGATCATGTTCGAGACGATCTTGCCGGATGCCTCGGGATTCCTGCCGATGGCCTGCATCGCGCCTCCGCCGATGAGCCCGATGCCGATGCCAGGTCCTATGACGCCGAGCCCTGCGGCGAGCGCCATGCCGAGCATGCGTGCTGAATCAATATCCATATCGAAGTAGCGAATTACTTGTATTAATACGTGGATTCCGAAGAACCCGTCGGCGCCCGAATCCCGGAGCCGGCCCAAGCGCAGGTCAGTGCGCCTCGGCCGGATCAGCGATGGCAAGCTTGATGAAGAACAGCGTGAGGATGGCGAACACGAGTGCCTGCACGAGCCCGATGAACATCTCGAAGCCCATCAAGGGCGCCGGCAGGAAGTACGGGAGGAAGTAGCCGGCGACCAAGACCATGATCTCGCCGGCGAATATGTTGCCGAAGAGACGGAACGAGAACGTAATGATGCGCCCGAGGTTGCTGATTATCTCCAGCAATCCCACGAAGAAGCCCACTACGGAACTAAAGTTAACATACCGGCCGAAGTGCTTCACGAATCCCAGGGCCGCGATGCCCGTTATCTCGATGGTGAGGAAGGAGATGAACGCCAGGGCGAGCGTGAAGTTGAGGTCGGTCGTCGGGGTCCGCAGGATGGGCAGGAAGTGCTCGGCATGCACGAGCCCGAAAGACCCTACCCCCGGGAAGAACTCGAGCTCGTTCGATACCGCGACGATGATGAAGATGCTCGCGATGAGCGGGAAGAAGCGTTTCGCGAGCTCCTCGCTCTCCAAGGTCTCCCCCATGTAGGCCAGCGCGCCTTCGTAGAGCCACTCGGCTCCTGCCTGGAGCTTCCCGGGGACGAGCGAGAGCGACCTGCCGAAGAAGTACGCCAGGACGATGATGATAGCCATGACGAGCCAGGTCATGATGAGCGCGTTCGTGACGGGAAAACCGAAAACGGAGCCTATGCGCTCCGCGGCAAGCACCACCTCGAGACCCGAATGCATGCGCTCATTCTAGCAAACGGGCTTCCGAAACCGGAAATCGCGCCTGTCTGCGCTATCCCCGCCCTATCCTGCCCTGCCCTTGCGCCCAGGGGAAATGCTATATACTGGGGCGGTCAGGCTCGTTAACTATTAAGCAATTGAATTTCAACTATGCCAAGAGCGATCAATCCCGCATTACTCAAGCCGCTCAACCTCGATTCCGAGCTTGAGGCAGTCGTGGGCAAGGGGCCGATGCCCCGCTCCCAGGTCGTGAAGAAGCTCTGGGAATACATCAAGGGCCACAATCTCCAGAATCCGCAGAACAAGCGCAATATCATGGCGGATGACAAGCTCAAGGCCATCTTCGACGGCAAGGGCGAAGTGACCATGTTCGAGATGACGAAGCTCGTGTCTAAGCACATGAAATAGGGCGTAGCCCGTTTTCAACGCAAAACCCGCCCTTCTGGGCGGGTTTTGCGTTGAGAGACGAGGCCGCATGTGCCGGGGGTGGATAAACTCTTGACGGAGGTACGGGCAAGATTATTCTAGAACATGAACTTGCTCCTTGTTTCTGCAGGATAAGGTGAGAGGGTCGGGAGTACGCGCTCGTACCAGGCACTCCAGCAACGGTGGGGAATAATTTCCTGTTCCAGAGGGAAACTAATACCCCATAAGCCCGCAAGGGGAAAGATTTATCGCCGTTTGCAGCAGTTCTCAGATGTCCAACTTCGGTTGGACATTTTCTTTTGTTGACCTACGGGGTCGCCCCTCGACTTTCTTCTCGCCGTCGCTCGAAGAAGTCTGGGCACAGCCTCGCCGTCTCGCCTGCTGGCTCGACAACGCTCCGGCAGTCCGACTCCCACGGAAGGCGCGCAGGCGCCCTCCTCTTCGGTCCACAAAATGCGAAAACCGCCCAAAGCGGTTCGCGTTTTGTGGACCTACGGGGAGTCGGACCCCGACCTCGTCCATGCCATGGACGCGTTCTACCGCTGAACTATAGGCCCGATGATTTCCTACAATACTTCCCTTTCGCTTGTTCCTCAAGCGCCGAGAGCGGAGTGTTTGCATAAATCCGGCATTGTGGCATGCTTTTTCCGGATTCAAGCTGCCCCTTTCCCCGCAACGCAGGAGAATGACCGATGACCATCGACTTCCTGTCCAGACGCTTCCCGTTCTTCGCCGCAGTCCAGCTCCTCCGGACGACCGTCCG
>DATKNE010000025.1:0-2593 GCA_035541515.1 Minisyncoccota bacterium
AGGGGAGGCGATGGCGGCGAACCGCATAGCGGGAGCGCGCGCGGCGGTGTTCTACGGGAGCAAGCAGGTCACGGAGATGCTCGACATCGAAGGCGGGCACTCCGAGGACGGATTCGACGCGGTGCGGCTCCCGCGCCGGCACAACGACGCGAACATCCTTTCCCTAGGCGCGCGCTTCATCTCGCCGTCGGAGGCGGACGAAGCGGTGCGCATATTCCTCGCCACCGGGTTCTCGGGCGGCGAGCGGCATGTGCGCCGTCTCGCCAAATTCTGAGCCAGCCTTTACTACCGGACGATTCGCGTATATAAGGTACGCGAATCGTTCTGTCACATAGGAGGTACAGATGGCTGATATCGTGAAGCGCGTCATCGCCGCTCGCGGCGGCCGCAGGGAGCTTCGCGAGCTTCTCCGGCGCAAGGGCCTCTACCGCGGAGACCGTCAGTGCAAGATGCTCCTCAAAGGGCTCAATGAGTTCCAGAGAAGGGACCCGCGGGAAATCGAGCTCGTCTTCTTCCGACCGGAGAAGGACGAGCACCGCACCATCGGCATCGGCGCACCCCTCGCGTACGTCGCCCGCAGACTTCGGTCGGCGTCGCTCTGGGAACTGCTCCCGGCGGTCCCGGACGTCAGCGAGTACCAGGAGCGCAGAGCGTTCATCCAGGAGTTCGGAGTGAACTTCGTGATGTTCGCCCACAGGCACTACGCTCCCACCCTGGTCAGTGATGAGTCGCCGTGCATCTATACGAAAAACGGCGTGCTCCAAGAGCTCGCCGTCTCCGGCCCGTGCCCCCATACCGCGTGCTGGTATGTCGGGTATCGGAGCGTCGGAAGCGCGGCCTAACGGCCGCGCTTCTACTTTGCGCGTGCTACTTTTGATACATGAGCCGCATCATTCCCGCCGTCCTGCCGAGATCGAAAGCCGATCTCGACGAGAAGCTCGCCCTGTTCGCGTCATTTGCGGGCATCACCCGCGTCCAGATAGACGTCGTGGACGGGCGGTTCGCCGAGCCGCGCTCCTGGCCGTACGGGACAGAGGACGAGCTCGGGGCGATGGCGCGCGCGGGGGAATACCTGCCCCAGCTCCATCGCATCGGGTACGAAGTCGACCTCATGTGCCTCGATGCGGAGAGCGCCGCCGGTTACTGGCTCGACCTCGGCGCGACCCGGCTGACCTTTCATGCCGAAGCCATTCATGACGTGCCGCGCCTCCTCGCGAGCGCGAAAGCGCGCTACGGCGGCGGCGTCGACCTCGCGCTTTCACACCACGTGTCCTTCGGGCTAGCGCTGAACATCATGACCGACCTCGCCGTCATCGAGCCGTGCCTGCCGTATCTCGAGTACGTCCAGCTGATGGGCATCGCGCGCATCGGGCGGCAAGGGGAAGCGTTCGCCCCTGAAGCGATAGCCCGCGTGAAGACGCTGCGGAGCCGGCACCCGGAGCTTCCCGTCCAAGTCGACGGCGGCGTGACGCTCGCGCATGCCAAAGAGCTGTTTGCGGCTGGCGCGAGCGCGCTCGTCGTCGGCTCGGGCATCCTGAAGGCGGAGGATCCGGCGAAAGCGTTCGCCGCATACGACCGCCTAGAATCCTCGTTCGCCGCATAGGCTATACTTTTCCGTATGATTACGGAGGCCGAAACGCGCGCGCTCGAAGAGAAGGCGGAGCAGATACGCGAGACCGTCATCGGCATGCTCGTCGCCGCCGGAAGCGGCCATACGGCGGGGCCGCTCGGCCTCGCGGACATCTTCACCGCGTTCTATTTCCATATCCTCCGCCACGACGCGAAGAATCCGGACTGGGAGCACCGGGACCGGCTCATCCTCTCTAACGGCCACTGCGTTCCCGTGCGCTACGCGGCGATGGCGCATGCCGGCTATTTCCCGGTCGACGAATGCAAGACGCTCCGCAAGTTCGGTTCGAGGCTCCAGGGGCATCCTGAGCGCCTGCGGCTCCCGGGGCTCGAGACGACGTCCGGCCCGTTAGGCGAAGGGCTTTCCCAGGCCGCCGGCCAGGCGCTCGCGCTCCGCATGGACGGGAAGAAGAACCGCGTCTACTGCGTGATGAGCGACGGCGAACAGCAGGAAGGCAATACCTGGGAAGCGGCCATGTTCGCCGGCAAGCAGAAGCTCGCGAACCTCACCGCGGTGATGGACCGCAATAACATCCAGATCGACGGCATGACCGAGGACGTGATGCCGCTCGAGAACCTGCGCGCCAAATACGAAGCCTTCAACTGGCACGTCATCGAGGTCGGCGGGCATGACTTCGCCGCGTTCGTCTCCGCGGTCGAGGAGGCGAAGGCCATAGCCGAGAAGCCGACCCTTATCCTCGCGCACACGATTCCCGGGAAAGGCGTGCCGGAAATCGAAGGCGACTACCGCTGGCACGGCGTCCCGCCCGGAGGCGGTCCCGAAGACGTCTGGCCGAAGAAGGAGCAGGCGAAGGCGATGCTCAAAGACCTGCGCTCCATGAAAGGGAAGGTCCCGAACGAATATGCTTGACCCGGACGCGAAGCTCTCCGCGAAGGTGTTCGCCGAGGACATCGAGAAGAAATCCACCCGCGACGGATTCGGCGCGGGCGCCGTCGAAGCGGG
>DATKNE010000026.1:0-6209 GCA_035541515.1 Minisyncoccota bacterium
TCGGTCGGCGAGGACGGCGTCGGCCTCACGAAATTCGACTTCCTCGGCATCAAGAACCTGACCATCCTCGCGGACGCGATCAAGCGGGTGAAGGCGAGCCGCGGCATCGACCTCGACATCGAGGCCATCCCGCTCGACGACCATAAGACCTTCGAGATGCTCGCCAGAGGCGACACGTACGGCACGTTCCAGCTCAACGGCTCGGGCATGACCCGCTGGCTGAAGGACCTCAAGCCCGCGACCATCCACGACATCAACGCCATGGTCGCGCTCTATCGCCCCGGCCCGATGCAGTTCATCCCGCAGTTCATCGAGCGCAAGCACAACCCGCGCCTCATCAAGTATCTCGACCCCGCCATGGAGCCGATCCTGAAGGACACGTACGGAATCCTCGTCTACCAGGACGACCTTCTCATCATGGCGCACGAATTCGCCGGCTACAGCTGGGGCGAGGTCGACAAGTTCCGTAAGGCCGTCGGCAAGAAGATCCCGGAAGAGATGGCGAAGCAGAAGGAGAAGTTCATAGAGGGCTGCGTCGAGCACTCGAAGTGGCCCCTGAAGAAAGCCGAGGAGGTGTGGGAGTGGATAGAACCGTTCGCCGCGTACGGGTTCAACAAGGCGCATTCCGCCTCCTACGGCCGCGTCGCGTACCAGACTTCCTACCTCAAGGCGAACTACCCGGTCGAGTACATGGCGGCGCTCCTCACCGCGGATTCGGGCGATACGGAAGAGATCGCGCGGTTAGTCGCGGAAGCCAAGCGCATGAACATCCCCATCCTCCCGCCGGACGTGAACGAGAGCGGCACGGACTTCACCATCGTCGGCGAGAAGAAGGACACCATCCGGTTCGGCTTGAGCTCGATCAAGAATTTCGGCGAGGGCATCGCGCAGTCCATCATCGACGAGCGCGCGACGCACGGCCCGTACGCTTCCCTGTCCGAATTCCTCTCGCGCGTCGGCTCGAAGAACCTGAACCGCAAGTCGCTTGAGTCGCTCATCAAGTGCGGCGCGCTCGATTCCTTCGAGGAGCGCGGCACCTTGCTCGCCAACATCGAGGCCATGCTCGCCTTCCACAAGGACGCTACCGCGCCTGCCGAGCAGGATTCCCTCTTCGGCGCGGGTGTCTTCGCGCCGCCGACCTTGGCGCTTGCGAGCGCGGCGAGCATCTCGCTTTCCGAGAAGCTCGATTGGGAGAAGGAGCTCCTCGGCATCTACGTCTCCGGCCATCCGCTCGACGCACACGGGGAGAAGACCGCGAAATCCCGCGTCACCCTCGCGAAGATAAAGGAAGAGCACCAGGCGGGCCTGCCGGTCATCGTGCCCGTGCTCGTAGCCGAAGTGCGCACCATCCTCACCAAGGGCGGCGAGAAGATGGCATTCGTGAAGTTCGAGGACAAATCGGATTCCTTGGAAGCGGTCATCTTCCCGCGGCTCTTCAAGGAGCACTCCGCCGCGGTAGCCGCGGGCAAATGCCTCCTCGTGAAGGCGAAAGTGAGCAACAGGAACGGCGAGCTCTCGCTCGCGGTCGATGACCTGAAGGCGCTTTGACATCCGGCGCGCCGGGCGTACGATTCCTGCCAGGAAGATAGTCGCACCCGAAAACGAAGGAGGAAGAAATGACAGCCGAAATCATCCGGGGAGCGTTCGGGCGAAGCGCTCGGTCGGCGGCAGTATCCGCATCCACGCGGACACCGCCGATCGCATCAATCACCTTCGAGGAGCTCTGCGACCCGGGAATCCGGGTCAAGGCATACCTCGGCACGCTGCGCGACTTCTTGCGCGCCGAAGGGTTCTCGGCCCCGGCACGCAACGCCATCCGAACGGCCGCGCCTCCGGGGGTATCCCCGCGCGCGATCGAGATGTACCAAGAACGCGTCTTGTCGGTGTGCGACTCCATCGTCACCGGAAACGCAGAACCGGCACAATCGGACATCACCATGCTTTTCTGTTTCGTGAAGGCGCTTCGAGCCATCGTGGAGCACCAATCCGCGAGGGCCTCGCCGGACACTTGACGCCTCTGCGGCGCTTCGAAAGAAGCGCCGCTCTTTCATTTCCCTGATTGACCCGTTTCGGCCTGGTGCTACTATCTCTTTATCGGAGATTGCTTCGGCTACCAACCGGAGGCAGACGCGCGAAAGCCTAATCCGATGAATGAGAGTCCGTCACGCTTCTGCAATGTGGCGGAAAGCCGGGTGGAACCGCGGTCCAAGATCGCCCTGGCAAAGACAGAAGCGACTTCTGTTTTTGCCAGGGCGTTTTTTTAATTATCACTTCCCCATGAACGAACCCTCGAACAAAGAGAACGACCACAAGAAGCTCGGGAAAGAGCTCGACCTCTTCGCGTTCTCGGACGCGGTCGGCAAAGGGCTTCCCCTCTTCACGCCGAAAGGCTCGGTCGTGCGCCGCGAGCTCGAACGCTTCATCGTCGACGAGGAGATACGGCGCGGCTACCTCCACGTCTACACCCCCGATATCGCGAAGCTCGGGCTCTACGAGAAATCCGGGCATTATCCTCACTACAAGGACTCGATGTATGCGCCGATCGTCATCGACGACGAGCAGTTCATGCTCCGTCCGATGACCTGCCCGCATCATTTCGAGCTGTACCTGCGCAAGCCCGTGAGCTACCGCGAGCTCCCGATGCGCATTGCCGAGCTCGCCCAGCTCTACCGCTACGAGCAGTCAGGGGAGCTCATGGGACTCCAGAGAGTCCGTACGTTCTGTCTCGCCGACGCGCATATCATCTGCGCTTCCGAAGAGCAGGCGGTGGAAGAAGTCGGGCACGCGCTCGACCTCATCGAGTACGTCGCGAGCGTGTTCGGCCTCGAGTACGGGAAGGACTACCGCTACCGTCTCTCGCTTGGCGACCGCTCCGATACCGAGAAGTACTACAAGAACGACGCCGCCTGGGACATGGGCGAGGACCTCCTCCGCAAGCTCCTTAAGTCCCGTGGCGCGCAGTTCGACGAGGCCGTCGGCGAAGCGGCATTCTACGGCCCCAAGATCGACGTCCAGATGAAGAACGTTAACGGCAAAGAGGATACGGCATTCACCGTGCAATATGACTTCTGCATGCCGGACCGGTTCGACCTCACCTACGTGGGCGAGGACGGCAAGCCGCATCGGGCGTTCGTCGTGCATCGCTCCTCCATCGGCGCGATCGAGCGCATCATGGCCTTCCTCATCGAGAAATACGGCGGCGCATTCCCGCTCTGGCTCGCGCCCGTGCAGGTGGCGGTGCTGCCTGTCGCAGAAGCGCACGCGGAGTACGCGCGCAACATCTTCGAGGAACTCAAGAAGAACGGCATCCGCGCGGAATTGCGCGCTGACGACTCGCTCGGCAAGCGCATCCGGGAGATAAAGGGCGAGAAGATCCCAGCGCACATCGTCGTCGGCGACGCGGAGATGGAGGCGAAAACGGTAACCGTCGAGAACAACCGCACGGGCGACAAGCAGACGGTAGCGCTTGCGGACTTCGTCGGCCCGACCCTCGCGCGCATCCGGGAGCGCGCGAATATCTAGCGCATAGCGAAAACGCCCGCGGCCTGTCGGCCGCGGGCGTTTTCAATCAGTAAGAAACTTAGGCGCCGAGGACGGCGAGCGCGCGGGTGAGCGCGAGCTTCGCGCCCGTGATGCCGATCGAGTAGCTCGAGTCTACGGCGGTCGCGAAGGCGGTCACCACGCGCTCCAAGACCGGCGTGGCGACGCTCTGCGTGATGCGCGCGATCTCCGGATGGACCGACGCGCCTTCAAGCCGTGCGCGGTACGCGTCATCGAGAGCGCAGGCGACCTGGGCGAGGAACGCCTCGGTGTCGCCGCCCTGCATCGCGACAGCGCGCAGTTGGGAGAACACGCCCTCGCGATTGCCCGCGAGCAGGGTCGTGATGAAGTTCGGGACTTCAGGAACGAGGTCCGTCATCGGGGCGCGCGGCGCCTCGATGGGCTCGACCCGGTCGTAGACCGGCTCGACGTTCTCGTAGATCGGCTCCGTCTTCGGCGAGCGGCGCGGCATCTCCTCCATCATAGCGGACGCGTGCGGCTCCGGCGCAGGAGCGGGTTCGGACGCGCGCGGCGGGATTCCCGAGCCGCGGGCAAGGCCCTTGACGATGTCCTCGACAGAGAGCGGGCGATTCTGCGCAAGCGACTTGAAGCCCTCATAGGCGGAGTAGCCACGGGGAGCTTCGGAAGAAACGGCGGCGAGAATGGCCGGCGCCGGGCGCACAGGCGCGGGCGCAGGCTCATGCGTGCGCGTAGCGGCCGCGGCCTCGTGCGAGTTCAGCGCCTCGCTCACGCGCGCGCCGAAGGCGTGGAGGCGGCGGTTCGCGAGCGGCACCGCGCCGAAGAGCACGAGGTACGCGAGCGCGAGCGACCAGCCGATGAGCGCGACCCAGTAGAGAACCGTGCCGACGGGGCCGAGATCGAGGCCGGTGTACGGGATCTGCGAGAGGTAGAGGTATGCGAGCGGCTGGGTCGTCGCGTGCGGGAGCGAGGAAAGCGTGATGACCGGGGACGGTCCGCCGCCTCCGCCGCCGCAGCCGCCGTTGCAGCACGAGCCCGTGCAACCGCCGCCGCCTCCGCCGCCCGTGACCGTGAGGTTCGCCGTACAGGTGAGCGTCTGGCCGTTGTTCGCATGGAACGTGCCGGTGTAGGTATACGTGCCGGTCGTGGGAGCGACCACCGTGGAGCCCGGAGAGCTCGTGCCGGTAGCGATGTTGTTGTCGATATCGACGTTATGGATGTCGGAACCGCCCCACGTGAGGGTCGCCGAGCCGCCCGTCGTGTAGCTCGACGGCGAGATGGTCATGGTGCAGGTCGGGCCGCCGCCTCCCCCGCCATGGTTGATGGTGACCGCCGCGGTGCAGGTCGCGGTATGCCCGTTCGGGCTGCGCGCCGTGCCGGTGAAGGTCGTGTCGTCATTCACGGCGAGGCTCTGCACCGTGCCGCTCGCGGCCGGGGTGACCGCGCCGATGCCCTGGTCGATCGAGAAGGTGTCCGCGTTGGTCGTCGTCCACGTGAGAGCCGTGTGGTCGCCCGCGTTCAGGGTCGTCGGGCTCGCCGAGAGCGTACAGGACGGCTCGTTCGGCTGAGGCGTCGTCACCGTGATGGCAGCGTGGCAGGTGACCGTGCCGCCCGGGCCGGTTGCCGTGCCGGTATACGTAGTATCGGAAGTCGGAGACACGCTCGTGGAGCCGCTCGCGACCGGAGTCACGGAACCGATGCCGTGGTCGATCGAGAACGTATCAGCGTTCGTCGTCGTCCAGTGGAGCGCAGAAGAGCTCCCGTTCGTGATGGAAGTGGGATTCGCGGTAAGCGTGCAGGTGGGCGCCGTGTGCGCCGTGATCGTGACGGTCGCCGGGCAGGTGACCGTGCCGCCGGCGCCGGTCGCGGTGAGCGTGTACGTCGTGGTCGTAGCCGGAGAGACCGACGTCGAGCCGGCGGCCGCCGGCGTGACAGCGCCGATGCCCTGGTCGATCGTGGCGCTCGTCGCGTTGGTCGTCGTCCAATGGAGGGTCGAGGAGTCGCCCGCGGCGATAGACGTCGGAGCCGCGGTAAGGGTGCAGGTGGGCTTCGGGTTCGTGACGATGGTCACCGCCGCATGGCAGGTGACCGTCCCGCCGGTGCCGGTCGCCGTGAGGGTATAGGTGGTATTAGAGGTCGGCGAGACGCTCGTCGAGCCGCCAGCGACCGGAGTCACCGCGCCGATGCCCTGGTCGATCGTGGCGCTCGTCGCGTTGGTCGTCGTCCAGTGGAGCGTGGAGGATTCGTCGCCCGTGATGGAAGTAGGATTTGCCGTGAGCGTGCAGGTCGGCTTCGGAGGAGGCGGAGGAGTGACGACGACTCGCGCGGTGTACGTCACGGACTCCCCGGAAAGGGAGTACGTGAGCGCGTAGTTATAGGTGCCCGCCGTGTGGAGCGTGCGTGAGATGGTCTTCGGGGAGTGGTTCGACTGGGATTCCTGGTCGATGACGGTGCCATTCTCAGTAAGCGTATGCGCGCCATCCTTAGGCGAGAACGTCATCGTGGGATTGACGGTATCCCCCGGCGCCACGCTCGTGTCCGAGACGCTCAGTCCGCAGACCGGCGCGGGAGGCGGAGTACCGCCGCCGCCGCCATTTCCGCCGCCGCCAGTCGGGTTGCCGCCGCCGCCGCCCGAGTCGCCACCGTCGCCACCACTGCCGCCACCGCCGCCCGAGTCGCCACCGTCGCCA
>DATKNE010000027.1:0-6050 GCA_035541515.1 Minisyncoccota bacterium
AATTCCTTGTCGGGTAAGTTCCGACGTGCACGAATGGTGTAATGAGTGGGAAACTGTCTCGAGGACTCGCTCGGTGAAAATGCACTTCCGGTGAAGATGCCGGATACCTGTAGTTAGACGAAAAGACCCCAGGAGCTTTACTACAGCTTCGTATTGGCCCTGCGGGATTCATGCGTAGCATAGTGGGGAGAGGTTTGACGGGATCGGTTTCGGCTGATCTCTACTCGTCAGTGAAATACCCATCTTGAATCTTGCAGTGTCTAACCGATATGCGGAACCATATCGGGACCGTGCGTGGCGGGTAGTTTTGGTGGGGCGCTATCCTCCTAAAAAGTAACGGAGGAGTCTATCAAGGTCGACTAGCCGCGAATGGAAACCGTGGCGATAGTGTAATGGCACAAGTCGGCTTAACTGCGAGGCGTACTTGCCGAGCAGATGCGAAAGCAGAGCATAGTGAACCGATGGTTCGCCTTAGATGCGGCCAGAGATTAACGGATATAAGTTACCCTGGGGATAACAGGCTAGTTCCGCCCAAGCGTCCATAGCGACGGCGGAGTTCGGCACCTCGATGTCGGCTCACCTTAGCGCGGGGCTGGAGAAGGTCCCAAGCGTTTGGCTGTTCGCCAATTAAAAAGGTACGCGAGCTGGGTTCAGACCGTAGAGTCGCGGAGTACTCCGCGATTCCACAGTCTGAACTCGCTTCGAGAGGTTATGGAATTGAACGTGCGCGTGCGATGAAGTCTTTTCGTCTAAGCATTAAAGAGAAGAAACCAACCGATCACGGCGGTCGCGCATAGGAATATGCGCGCATCAAATCAACTGGTATCGACAGAACCCATCACATCACGTGGCGGGCGATGTCGAGGGAAGAGTCGGAAGACTCACCCGTAGAGACTGAACGTTGATTGCCCAGGCCGGGCAAAGCCACAGTCCGATCCTCCGAGCAATCGGAGATAACACGATGCGTGAGACAGGTTGGTCTCCTATCTACTACAGGCGTTGATTCTTGAGTGGGGTCGTCCCTAGTACGAGAGGACCGGGATGAACTGACCTCTGGTCTATCTGTTGTCCTGCCAAGGGCACTGCAGAGTAGCTATGTCGGGTTGCGATAACCGCTGAAAGCATATAAGCGGGAAACGCGCCACAAGATTAGGAATCGTTATGAGGCCCCTCGGAGATGACGAGGTTGATAGGCTCTCGGTGTACGCGCCGCGAGGCGTTAAGCCAAGGAGTACTAATACGCCCAGTCTCCCGTGCGGAATCCTGAATGTCACAATCGTTTCGTGCGCACACACCTTTCACGTATTCGTTCGTTCCGACACTTTTCGAGTGCTCGGTTCTGGTGCTTTGTCGGAGGGGTCACACCCGTTCTCATTCCGAACACGGCAGTTAAGCCCTCTTGAGGCGATGGTACTTACCGTAACAGGTGGGGAGAGTAGCTAGGCGCCAGAACCGAGCATTTGAATTTTCCGGGGTGCGGCTCTATGCCGGTGGGTTTCCAGATTCCGCGCATCTTCTTCCGCAGCCGCGTCAGGAAGGTGCGTCGGAGGGGACTGCAGGTTCGAATCCTGCCACCCCGACCGTCCGGCGAGCCGAGTCGTCTGTAGCTCACACAGACCTAGGCGCGGATGTTCCGCGTTGCCATGACTAAGGCTCGTTCGGGGGCCGGCTTCCGCAAGGGAGCCGGCCTTTTCCTTTCTTGTATACTGTCCCCATGCCTTGGGCGGCGCGTCGTCGGCTTTTCATACTCACTATCGTGGGGGCAGTGTTCCTCGCCTTTGCCGCTATCGTTTACATCGCATTCTTCTACCAGGTCCCGTCCTGCACCGATGGCGTGCAGAACCAGGATGAAGAAGGCGTGGACTGCGGCGGCTCGTGTCCGTACCTGTGCGTCGCGCAGGAGGATGCGCCGACCGTGCTCTACTCGAAAGCGCTCCTTAACGGCCCCGGCCGGACCGACGTCATCGCGCTCGTGGAGAACAAGAACGCCGACGCGATGGCGAAGGACGTGCCGTACACGCTCACCGTCTTCGGCGCCGACCAGACGCTCATACAGCAGGTGACCGGCACTCTCGACCTTCCGCCCGGCGCGAGCGTGCCGGTCTTCGTCCCGGGAATCAATTCGGGAAGCCAGACGTCCGCGACCGCCTTCCTCTCCATTGACCCCTCGTCGGTCGCCTGGGTGAAGGGTTCCGACACGCGCACGCTCCCGCGCGTGTCCGGCACCGAGCTTACCGGCTCCGCGACTGCGCCGCGCGTCACGGCCACCCTCTCCAATTCGAGCGTGAATCCGCTCGCGGACGTCCCGGTCGTTGTCATAGTCCATGCCGCCGACGGGAACGTCATCGGCGCCTCGCGCACGGTCATCCCGATCATAGACGGGCAGGGCTCGGCGACGGCCACGTTCACCTGGAACAGCGCGTTTCCGGAGCCGCCGACCTCGATCGAAGTGATTCCGGTAATCCCGCTCCCGTAATGCCCGTCGTATCGTTCGTCCGCGACCGCCTGTTCTTCGATTGGACGTTGCTCGTGCCTGCGCTCGCGCTCTCCCTCATCGGCATCCTCACCATGAGCACGTTCGGCCAGGGGGTATCGCTTGCGCCGCGCCAGACGCTCTGGCTCGCACTTGCGACGGCGCTCTATCTCGGCATCTCGGCGTTCGACGTGCGCGTCATCCGCCGCACGCCGGTCGTCATGGCGCTCTACGCCGTGGCGGCCGCGCTTCTCGTCCTCCTCCTGCTTGTCGCGCATCCGGTCATGGGCGCCCGCGCGTGGTTCACGCTCGGGCCCGTCTCTTTCCAGCCGGCGGACCTCGCGAAGCTCGCGCTCGTCGCCGTCCTCGCGAAATACCTCTCGCGCCGGCATGTGGAGATAGGCGACTGGCGGCACATCATCGTCTCAGGCGCGTACGCATTCTTCCTCACCGCGCTCATCCTCGTGCAGCCGGACCTCGGCACGGCCCTCATCTTCGGGGCCGTGTGGCTCGGCATGATGCTCGTGTCCGGCATCTCGAAGAAGCATCTCGTCGTGCTGTCGGTCATCGCGCTCGTCGCGGCCGCGGGACTCTGGTTCGGCGGGCTTCATGAGTATCAGCGCGCGCGCATCGTCTCGTTCGTGAATCCGGCCGCGGACATCCACGGCTCGGGCTACAACGCCTACCAGGCGAAGATCGCGGTAGGGAGCGGAGGGCTCTTCGGCAAGGGCATCGGCTACGGCACCCAGTCAAAATTGCGCTTCTTGCCCCAATACCAGACCGATTTCATATTCGCGGCGTTCGCGGAAGAATGGGGCCTCGTCGGCGTCGCGCTCCTCCTCTCACTGTACGGCCTCCTTTTCGCGCGGCTCATACAGATATCCCGCTCGGCGGCGACGAATTTCGACGCGTTCTTCACGCTCGGCGTGCTCATCCTTTTTGCGGCGCACGTAGCGATACATGCGGGCATCTCGCTCGGGCTCCTGCCCGTCACCGGCACGACGATCCCGTTCATGAGCTCCGGCGGCTCGCACCTCGTGCTTGAGTTCGGCGCACTCGGCATCATCACGTCGCTTGCGCGCCACGGGCGCGCGGCCTCGCGCGACAAGAGCGCGAACGAGTACCTCGGCTAGCGCGCGTACGCCTCCAGGGTCTTCCGCAGCATCGCGTCTTTCGAGAACCCGGTCGTGACGCGCGCGTGGAGCCGCGCGCCGAGCTCGTGCGCACGCATCGGGTCATTCATGAGGGATTCGATTGCCGCCGCAATCGCTTGCGGATCCTTGGGAGGGACGAGGATGCCATAGGAGTCGTCCGGGATGAGTTCCGGGATGCCGCCGACCTTCGTCGCGACGACCGGGAGCGAAGCGCACCCGGCTTCCGCTATGACGTACCCGAATGATTCGGAGAGGGAAGCATGGAGGAAGAGGTCGAACGCGGAGAGGAGCTTCCGCGCGTCATCCTTGAAACCGGCGAAGAAGATGTGCGCGGCGAGGTTCTCGTCGCGCACAAGGCCTTCGAGCTTCGCCCGGTCCTGCCCGTCGCCGATGACGATGAGCGAGACGTCAGGATGATTCGGAACGAGGAGCTTCATCGCGCGGACCGCGTCCTCTATCCGTTTCGTGGGATGCAGTTCAGAAACCATGCCGATCCAGAATCGGCCGATCGAGGGAGGGGCGAGCTCGCCCCGAGCATTTTCGCGGGGGAGCGTCGGTGCGCAGTCGATTCCAAGCGGTATCACGGCAAGCTTCTTCTTCACCAACGGGAATCGCGCGATGTCGCGAAACGTCGCGTATGAATTGCAGATAGTCTCATGCGAAAGCCAGACGGTGATTCCAGCCGCGAGATAGAACAAGGCTTTCTGCCAGAATGGCCGGTCCTCGTTGAACGGCCAGCCGTGCGAGGTGAAGATGATGCGCCGGACGCCGGCAAGCCTTGCTGCAAGCGCGCCGAGGGCGCCGGCTTTCGAGCTGTTGAGATGGACGATGTCGGGTCTTTCTTTGCGGAACAGCCCGATGAGGCTGAACAGGGCAGTGAATTCCGTAAGAAAGCCTACGTCCCGCCGAAGCCCGTCTGCCTGGTAGATACGTATCCCCCCGGCGTGCTCTATACCGCGTTTGAGGCGGCCATTGTCCTCGTCGCCGTATACGACCGTGACTTCGTGCCCGGCTCCTTTCGCGGCTATAGCGAGGTCGTAGACGTACTTCTGGGCCCCTCCCCAGTTGGCCTTGGTGATGACGTACAATATCCGCATGCGTATAGCCAGGATAACCGGGCGCCGCAACCCCCGGTTGCCGGCCTCGGTTAGCTGATATATAAGCCTATCACGATGATTACGCTCGGCAGGCGCTCAGGATTCCTGCTCTTCGCAGGCGACCTCGTCGCATTCGCGGCGTCCCTCTACCTTACCCTCGCGCTCCGGTACCTCACGGTGCCGACCGCGGCGATGCTCGCGCCGTACTGGCTGCCGTTCGCCTTCCTCTTCGCGCTCTGGCTCCTGGTCTTCTACGGCGCCGGGCTCTACGGCAAGCAGTTCCTCCTCTTCCCGAGCCGGCTCCCGGACGCCCTGCTGAAAACCCAGGGCGCGAACATACTCTTCGCCGCGGTATTCTTCTTCCTCCTGCCGGTCTTCGGCATCGCGCCGAAGACCATTCTCGCGCTCTACCTCCTCGTGTCGCTCGCGCTCACGCTCCTCTGGAGGCTCGCGCTCTACCCGAAGCTCTCCGCGCGCCCGCGCCGCGAGCGCGCGGTACTCGTCGCCGAAGGCGCAGAAGCCGATGACCTCTACCAGGAATTGAACGGCAACGCGCGCTACGGCATCGAATTCTGCGCCCGCCCGTACGGAGACTCGCTCGCGGATCCGGAGAAATTCCTAACCGAGATTCGCGGGCATGGCGCGAGCATCATCGTCGCCGATACGAATTCCGCGCAGGCGGCCGCGCTCATGCCGCTCATCTACGACCTCACCCGCGCGCGCGGCGAATACCAGTTCGCCGCGTTCGAGGATTTTTACGAAGAGGTATTCGACCGCATCCCGCTGTCGCAACTCGGGCACGTCTGGTTCCTCGAGCACGTGACGGCGGAAGACGCGCTCTTCTACGCGGTCATGAAGCGCGCGATCGACCTGGTCGGCGGGTTCGTCATGGGAATCATCACGGCCGTCGTCGCGCCCTTCATCTGGGTCGCGAACCTGTTCGAGGGCGGCGGCCCGCTCTTCATCGCTCAGGAGCGCTTCGGCCGCTACGGTTCGCTCGTGAGGACGTATAAGTTCCGGAGCATGAAAGAGAACGACGCAGGCGCCTGGAAAGGGGAGTCGAATAATTACGTGACCAAGGTCGGCGCGTTCCTGCGCAGGACTTCCCTCGACGAGTTCCCGCAATTCCTGAACGTGCTCAAAGGGGAAGTCTCGCTCGTGGGGCCCCGAAACGACATCATCGCGCTCGGCGCGCGGCTCGAGGAAGCGCTCCCGTATTACGAGGCGCGCTACCTCGTGACCCCCGGCATCACCGGCTGGGCGCAGATCAATCAGCGCTATGAGCCCGGCAACGCGTCTCCGCAATCTATCGAAGAGACGAAGGTA
>DATKNE010000028.1:0-3267 GCA_035541515.1 Minisyncoccota bacterium
GCAGGACTACGAGCTTCTCGATTCGGGCGACGGGCAGAAGCTTGAGCGCTTCGGCGAAGTCATCACCGCGCGCCCAGAAACGCAGGCGCTCTGGACGAAGCAGAAACCGGAGCTCTGGAAGCAGGCGCATGCCGTATTCGAGTTCGCGGAGAAGAAAGGCGCATGGAAAGCGAAGAAATCCGTTCCGGAATCCTGGCCGATGAAGCGCGGGCCGCTCACGTTCGCCGCGCGTCTTTCCGGCTTCAAGCACACCGGCGTCTTCCCCGAACAGGAGCCGAACTGGGTGTGGGTGAAGGACCGCGTCAAAGCGCTTGGCACGCCGGAGGTATTGAATCTTTTCGGCTACACCGGTATCGCCACCTTGGCTGCCGCGCATCCGGGCGCGCAGGTGACGCATGTGGACGCGTCGAAGCAATCGCTCGACTGGGCGCACGAGAACGTGCGCCTCACCGGGATTCCCGAAGACAAGATTCGCTGGATTCTCGACGATGCGCTCGCATTCGCGAAGCGAGAAGCGCGCCGCGGCGCGACGTATGACGGCATCATCCTTGATCCGCCCGCGTTCGGCCGGGGCGCCAAAGGCGAAGTCTGGCACATCGAGGAAGACCTCCCTTCCCTGCTTTCGATTCTCAAAGGCCTCCTGAAGGAGACGCCCGGCTCGTTCTTCCTCGTGAACGGCTACGCCGCCGGCTATGCGCCGCGCGCGTTCTCCCAAGCCGTCGAGAGCGTGTTCGGAGCCGTCGAGGGAGAGAGCGGCGAACTCCATATCAAGGAAACATCGTCGGAGCGCGTCATCCCCTCCGGCATCTACGCGCGCTTCGTGCGAGAATAAAACCATGCCGCACATGCAGACGGTGGTGTTGTATCACGGCAAATGCCCCGATGGGTTCGGTGCCGCGTATGCCGCATGGAAGAAGTTCGGCGATACGGCGGAGTACATCCCTGTCCGCTACGGCGATCCTATACCCGAACATATGGCAGGCCGTCAGGTGATTCTCGTTGACTTCTGTTATCCGAAGGAAGAAATGGAGCAGATGCGCGCACAAGCAGCGTCAGTCACTGTTCTCGACCATCACGAGGGCGTTCGCGAAGTCGCAGAATCCTTTCCGGGGAACTTCGATTCGAAACGTTCTGGCGCGACGATCGCATGGGCATATTTCCATCCGGACGAACCGATGCCGAGCCTGCTTGCACACCTTGAAGACGGGGACTTGTACCGCTATGCGCTTCCGGACACCCGCGATATCTACTCCTACATAGAGGTGTACCCGCGGGAATTTGAGGAGTGGGACGCGCTCGCGAAAGCGCTCGACTCGGCCGATACGCGGGAGAAGGTGCTCGCTAAGGCTCGCATCTATACTGAGTATTTTGAATTTCTCGGGGAGCGCGCGGCTGCGGGCGCAAAGCTCGTATCCTTCGAGGGATTCGAGTGCTATTTCGCCGTTTCCCATCCCTCCACGACCATGAAGTCCTATGTTGCGAACCTTCTCTACACCAAGCATCCGCCGATCGCGCTGGTCGTGAGCGCGCACCCCG
This sequence comes from Minisyncoccota bacterium, assembly GCA_035541515.1. Classification (GTDB taxonomy): domain Bacteria; phylum Patescibacteriota; class Minisyncoccia; order Phycocordibacterales; family Phycocordibacteraceae; genus C7867-001. The sequence goes on from DATKNE010000028.1 coordinate 1,537, forward strand.
ACGGCTTCGGCGTCTCTATCCGGAGCGATGGTTCAGTGGACGTCGCGAAAATCGCCCAGAAATACGGAGGGAACGGACATCCTGGCTCCAGCGGCTTCTTTATCCCCGCCAGTGGACCGCTCCCCTGGCAAAAAGTCGAGGAGAACTAGAGGAAGAGCGCGCCGCGGTAAAACGCGAGTTCGGAAATCGAGGCTTTGATGTCGTCCATCGCGCGATGCGCGCTCTCGCCTTTGCGCGCCTTCGCCTCTTCATAGATTGACGGCTTCCAGCGACGTGCGAGCTCCTTTATGGTAGACACGTCGATGCAGCGATAGAAAAGATACTCATCAATCTTTGGCATCTGGAGCTTCAGGAAATGCCGGTCCATGTGTATCGAATTACCGCACAAGGGAGCTGTCTTCGGCTCGACGTGCTCCTTAAGGAACGCGAGCACCTGCTCCTCGGCCTGCGTTATCGTGATGGTGCTCTTTGCGACTTCTCCGATGAGGCCGCTCTTCTCGTGGAGCTCGCGCGCCGAATCCGGAATGTCTGCGAAAAGCGCCGCGTCGGCATGGATGACGAGGTCGGGACCTTCTGCGACCACATTCAGGTTCGCGTCCGTGAGGAGGACGGCGATCTCGATGATCTGGTCCTTCCTCGCGTCGCGGACGGAGGTCATCTCGAGGTCCATCCAGCAGAGGAGGTCATTTCGAAGCATGCGGGTATAATAGCTCGAAACCCATGAGAATCTTGGCCATTGAGACTTCCTGCGACGAGACCGCGATCGCGATCCTCGAGGCCGAGGGGACGGAATCCTCGGCGCGCTTCACCGTGCTTGGCAACGCCCTGCTTTCGCAGATAGACATCCACAAGGAGTACGGCGGCGTCTTTCCTGCCCTTGCCAAGCGCGAACATGCGAAGAATCTCGTGCCCATCCTCGAGGCGGCGCTCGAAGAAGCCGAGCTCCTGCATGAGGACACGCAGGAAATCCCGCACGAAGTCCACGATGCCGCCGCGAAGCTGCTTGAGCGCGAGCCCGGGCTCGACGAAGCCTTTCTCGAATTCGTGAAAGAATGCGAGCCGCCGCAGATAGACGCCATTGCCGTCACCGCCGGCCCCGGCCTCGAGCCTGCGCTCTGGGTCGGCATCAATTTCGCCAAGGCGCTCGCGCTCGTGTGGAATAAGCCGCTTGTCGCGGTGAATCACATGGAGGGGCACGTCTTCGCGGCGCTCGCGCGTGATAAAGGGGAAGAATTCGAAATCAAGAATGTGCCGCTTCCGGTGCTCGCTCTTCTCATCTCCGGCGGGCATACGGAGCTCGTCGTCATGAAAGATTGGCTCTCCTATGAGCTCGTGGGGCAGACCCTCGACGACGCCGTGGGCGAAGCGTTCGACAAGGTGGCGCGCACGCTCGGCCTTCCCTATCCGGGCGGCCCGGAAATCTCGAAGCTCGCCGAGGCCTTGCGCACCACTGACCCCGACCCCGTTTCCGGGAACCTCGAGACTCCGTTCTCGCTCCCGCGCCCCATGATGCATGACAACACCTGTGATTTCTCATTCTCCGGTCTCAAGACCGCCGTGCTCTATCTCGTGAAAGACAGGGGCCTCTCGGACGAGGAGAAGACCCGGCTCGCGTACGAATTCGAGAACGCCGTCGCGGAAGTGCTCTGGAAGAAGACGTCGCGCGCGCTCGAAAAAACAGGCGCGCGGTCGCTCGTCATCGGCGGCGGAGTCTCCGCGAATACCCACATC
>DATKNE010000029.1:0-4124 GCA_035541515.1 Minisyncoccota bacterium
AGCATTTAAGCCCTAAAATGCTAGGATGAGAAAACGACGTTCGGTCAATACCTCGCGTCGATAGACGGCCCCATCGTCTAACGGCTAGGACAGCGCCCTTTCACGGCGTAAATCGGGGTTCGATTCCCCGTGGGGTCACCACTTTGGAGAAGCGCAAACGGCATGAGAGTTTCTCGCGCCGTTTGCAATTTGTGCCGAGTTATCCTATTGCGCCGTCGAGCTCGCCAGCACCGAGATCGTCGTGCTCGCGAGCAGCATGACCGCGATCATGCAGCGCGGGTTCGAGTACATGCAGGCGACGTAGGGCGACAACGTCGCCTGGTACGTCCCGGCAGCCGTGTACGTGTGCGATGCCGACGGGACCGAGCACGTCGGGACCGAGCCCACGGTTGCAGTTGCCGCGCACTCCGCCTTCAGCGGGCTGCTCGTGGCACCGTCGCCGAACGAGATGATGTAGGTTCCGGTCGAGCCGCCGCTCGTCGAGAATGCGACCGTGAGCGGCGCGACGCCTGAAGACGGCGACGCCGAGAGCGAGACAGGGTTCTTCCCCGGCATGGGAACAGGCTTGCCGCAGCGCTCGATGAGCTTCGCGCGAGTCATGGAGCCGACGTAGCCGGTCGAAGGCAGGCCGTTTTCCGACTGCCATTTCATCACTGCCGCATGGGTGAGCGGACCGAAGAAGCCGGTAGCTTCCACCCCGAGGGTCGTCTGAAGCTCCGAGACGTCATCGCCCTTGGCGCCTCGGTCGAGATCTGTATGAGGCGCGCGGCAGATGAATGCCGGAGAGGAAGTCGCCATGCCGCCGCAAGCGCAGCCGCCGGACGTCGTGCTTGCGGTAGCAGGTGCGCCGCCAGCCGGAATCATCGGGCAATGGCAGACCGTGGGCGGGACCCCGCGATGGTCGGAGTCGTTTTCATGCGAATCGCCGGGAGACGCTTTCCCTGAGAGCGTCGCTTCCACGCGCGCGATGACGCTCGAGTCCACCCCAAACGACTGCAGGAGAGAGACCACCGAGGACACCTGCGCGTCGGTGAGGCCGGCGGCAGACGCGACCGCTGGCGCAAGCGACAGCACCATGCCTGCGGAAACCAGATATGCGGCAAACTTGAACCAAGAAGTGCGATACATATGCATAGGTAATGGGTATAAGGCGAGGCCGTAATGACCTCTCTTATCTTACAACCTCCCTGCCGCTTGGCCGGGGGAATCCGCAACTTCCCCCACAGGGCTGCGGTACAGTAGGGATATGGACATGAAGCCTATCTACCGTGCCATCCTCGCCGCCGGATACATCGCGCTCATCGCGCTCCTTATGACCTGGGTCACGAGCTCGACGCACGGGCCGGACACCGTGCTTGCGCCGTTGGTGGTCCTTTCCGTACTCGTGCTCTCGGTCGTTATCATGGCATTCCTCTTCTTTGCCGACCCCGTCCGACGGCTCATCGCCGGAGACGCGCGCGGCGCGGTCCGCTCCTTCCTCGCGACGGCCGGATGGTTCGCGCTCTTCCCTCTCCTCTTCCTCGCTGCGACGCTCATCATCCAGCACAACTGAACGGAAAGCCGCCCTCGCGCATCGCGAGGGCGGCTGAATGAACTCATAGTTCGACAGTGACCGACGGGACTCCGGTCGGGAGGATTTGGAGCTTCCGGACGGTCACCTTCACGCAGCGTACGTGGTGGCGCTCGCGCACTCCGACCGCGATGCGATACGCGATCGTCTCGATGAGCTGATGCTCTTCCCGCTCGACCACCCGTTCGGCGATCTCCTTGAATCGTCCGTAATCGAGCGTGCGATTGATCCGGTCATCGAGGCTGTCGATGGCGATGGAAGTGTACGCATGGATGTCGATCGCGAACGGCTGCTTCTGAGCGCGTTCGGCTTCCGCAACTCCGTGCTTGCCCCAGAGGGTCAGGCCTTCGATGGAGATGGTGAGCATGTCAGGATTCCTTCCGTTGCTTGAGGATGAGAGAGATGCGCTCTTCGCCGACTCCGCTTACCGAGTGCCAGGGGCGCTCCTCGCGCCCCATGAAACCCGGCGCTACCATGGCAACGCCCCACCCGGGAGCCATCGCATAAGAGAGGTTCGGCCGGACATCCGGTTCCGGATGCAGGTTGAAGCTCGCTCTGCCGCGCAGCGTGATCGAGACGATGAGGTTGCGGTACTCGGAGTAATCCCGATGCGCTCCGAGCGCGACGCCTGCGTGCGCCGGATATTTCAGGATGAGGTGGTCGTTGAAACAGAGTTCCCCGTCGAAGCGCCATCCGCCTTTGCGCATGAGCGCGCGTGCGCACTCTCGCGAGAACTCGCGGACGGGACTGTCGAGCGGGATCTGCCTCTCTTCGCAGGAGAAGAAGTTCTGGAACACCCCGCGCGGCCCGTACCGCTCTTCCCGCTTCTCGAAGGGGTACTCCTCGACCGCGCTCGCGAGCTCGAGCGCGCGGGCGAATCCGACGTACGCCTCGTCTGCGCCCTGGAGCGCAAGCAGCTCGAAGTCCGGCAATTTCTGGAACATAGAGGTCTCCTTTTCATGACAAAGAGCAGGTAACGACAGAACCGCCCGGAGGGCGGTTCTGTATCAAGAACATGCGCCGTTCCGGACTAGGAAAAAGCCGCTCCGCGGGAAGCGAAGCCGGACCAGGTCATGCGCGTGCTCGTATGTAACATGGGCCTATTGTAGCTCATGCAGCGCCTCGTCAAGCGCCTTCAGTGCATAGAAAATCCGTGGTATAGTCCTCCCCACGCGCGGTTAGCTCAGTTGGTAGAGCATCTCATTGACGTTGAGAGGGTCAGGGGTTCGAGTCCCTTACCGCGCACCGATGAGACCAAAATCCCACCTCAGCCAGAAACCTCACTCCTCCGAGAAGCGCGAGAAAGTCTACATCTACGGCCGCCACGCCCTCATGGAGGCGCTCCGCAGTGCACCGCACGTGGTGCGGAAGGTGTTCCTCGAGCCCGGCTCCCGCGACAAGGAGCTCAAGGACCTCCTCGCCAAGCATCAGGTTCCGACCGCCGAAATGGCGCCCGGCCGGGGCAAAGAGCTCGCGGGCCGCGACGCGGTGCACCAGGGCGTCATCGCGACGATAGACCCGGGCAAGCTCCTTATCCCCTTTGACGACTTCATCGCCTCGCTCGACCTGAGCAAGAAGCCGGCCGTCGCGGTCTTGGGCGAAGTGCAGGACCCGCACAACGTCGGCGCCATCATCCGCTCGGCGGCGGCGTTCGGCTTCTCGGGCGTGCTCATCCCCGAGCACCGGCAAGCGCCCGTCACCGGCGCGGTCGTGAAGAGCTCTGCCGGCATGGCGTTCCGCATCCCGCTCGTCTCGATAGGCAACGTGAACCACGCGCTCGAGGTGCTGAAGAAGAAAGGTTTCTGGACGTACGGGCTTGCCATGGAGGGCTCGCAGACCGTAGGCGCCGACGCGTTCGACGCGCCTTCCGCGTTCGTCGTAGGGAACGAAGGCGCGGGCATCCGGCAGATGACGCTCGAGAAATGCGACGTGAAGCTCTCGATTCCCATGCACGCGCGCACCGAGTCCCTGAACGCGGCGGTCGCCGCGGCGGTCGTGTTCTACGAGTGGTCGAGGAAACACCCTGAAGCCCTATGAGAAACGACGCTCACCTCGTGACAAGCGGCTGGCAGGACTACGAGCTCCTCGATTCGGGCGACGGGCAGAAGCTCGAGCGCTTCGGCGAAGTCATCACCGCGCGCCCGGAAACGCAGGCGCTCTGGACGAAGCAGAAGCCGGAGCTCTGGAAGCAAGCGCATGCGGTATTCGAGTTCGCGGAAAAGAAAGGCGAATGGAAAGCGAAGAAATCCGTTCCGGAATCCTGGCCGATGAAGCGCGGGCCGCTCACGTTCGCCGCGCGTCTTTCCGGCTTTAAGCACACCGGCGTCTTCCCCGAACAAGAGCCGAACTGGGTGTGGGTGAAAGACCGCGTCAAAGCGCTTGGCACGCCGGAGGTATTGAATCTTTTCGGCTACACCGGCATCGCCACCTTGGCTGCCGCGCATCCGGGCGCGCAGGTGACGCATGTGGACGCATCAAAGCAATCGCTCGACTGGGCGCATGAGAACGCGCGTCTCACTGGGATTCCCGAAGACAAGATCCGCTGGATTCTCGA
>DATKNE010000030.1:0-3935 GCA_035541515.1 Minisyncoccota bacterium
TCCGAGCTCGCTCGCTTCGCCGCGCACGGCGGCATCGACGATGACCGGCGTGTAGCCGCAGTCGCGGGCGCGCTCCTGCATCGCGGCGAGCGCGTCCTGGCTCGAGAGGAACAGGATGTTGTCGACGCGCTCGAAATACCGATCGTCTTTCGGGGTCTCGAGGAAGATCGCGCCCGGCGGCGGCGTGATGCCGTGGCGGGCGAGCATCTCCAGCGCATGGGCGGCCGTCGTCTCGTCCTTTATGGTCGGCCCCGAGGCGATCGAGGCCAGATCGTCGCCCGGCACGTCTGAGACGATGAGCGCGACGACGCGCGCGGGGTACGCGGCGGCGGCGAGGCCGCCGCCGCGCGCTTTCGAGAGGTGCTTCCTGACCGCATTGATATCCTCGATAGCGACGCCGCGGCGCGTGAGCTCGTCGAGGAGGACGCTCTCGTCCATGCAGGTCATCGGCGCGTCATGCAGGCACAGCAGGGTGGAGCCGCCGCCCGAGACGAGCATGAGGACGAGGTCGTCTTCTCTGCCGCCCGCGAGGAATTCCATGATGCGCTCGGTCGCCTCGAGGTTGATGTCGGTCGGATGCGGGTGCGTCCCTATGTACGCCGCCACCTTCCCGAGGCGCACGCCCGCAAGAGGGGAGACGTCGAGCGCGATGCCGTCCGAGAGCCGTTCTCCGAGGATCTCTTCTACCGCCTGTGCGGCTGCAATGGCGCACTTGCCGATGCCGACGAAGCGGATGCGCCCCGTTATCGGGTAGCGATACATGCCGAAGGAGAGCGTATCGCCCTGGATCGAGAGGCGCTCGCGGATGGCGCGTCCGGTATCTATCGCCGCGTACCCGGCCTCAGCGATCATGAGCGCGTCCTTGCGGAGGTCCGTGGTGGCGATTTGTGCTGAATTCAGTATCTTCTGCGGGCTCATAGCTGCATCCAGTATAGCGTCCGTACGCTCCCGTTCTTGAAATTTCCCTCATCAACGGCGCGTACCACCGAGTAAGAAGCATCCGATTCTCCCTATTCATGCCTAAGACCACATTCATGTTGGCCGCGCTCTTCGTCGCCGTGCTCGGCGGCGGGTATTGGTGGCATGCGACCCAGGCCGCGGCCCCGAGCGTCGTTCCCGCGAGCGGGACGCCATCGCCGACCGTCACCCAAGAATCGCCTTCCTCCGGCCCGTCTCAGACGCCGACGGGTACTGGCACGCCCGCTTCGCCGACCTTCACCGCGGCCGAAGTCGCCGCGCACGACAGCGCGCAAAGCTGCTACACGAGCATCAACGGGAGCGTGTACGACCTCACGCCCTGGATATCGCAGCATCCGGGCGGACCGGAAGCGATACTCTCCATCTGCGGGACTGACGGGACGGCGGCGTTCGAGGCCCAGCACGGCGGAGAGCGCCGGCCGAACCAGGAGCTCGCGACGTTCAAGATAGGCGCGCTCGCTCCTTGAATCCCATGGTTACCCTTCACATCCTCGCGCTGTGCGTCACGTTCGCTCTCGTCTTGTATGCGGACGAACAAGCGCTTCAATACGTGCGCGGGCGCATAGAGATGTTCCAAGCGCGAACCGCCGGATTCCTCCACTACGCCGTCGCGCTGGGGCTCGCTTCCATCATGATTACCGGCGGCCTCATGTACGCGCGGTCGCCGCAGTACTACCTTTCCGACCCGACGTTCATCGTGAAGATGGTCGCGGTCGCCGCGCTTATCGTGAACAGTGCGTTCATCGAGCGCTTCTCAACCTTGGCCGCCGCGGTCGCATTCACCGATCTCTCACCCTCCGAGCGCCGGGCGTTCTTCGTGAGCGGGGGAGTTTCGATGTTTGGCTGGGGGACCGCGCTTCTCTGCGGTCTCCTCCTCTGACATCAGCCACGGAAACCGGGTGGTATACTACGTGCGTATTCCGATGCCACGCTCTCGCGCAATAGGCGCTTCGCGCTCCCGTTCCGAAGTGCGCGCCATGGCCGCGCGCGTACGGCGTGTCCGCTCATCTGCGTGGATGCGCGAACGCACGGCTCGCTCGCTCGAGCTTTTCCACGAAGCCGCGAAGCGCGTACCTGCGTACCGAGCGTTCCTCAAAGCGCACGGCGTGCGCGTAGCCGCGATCAGGACGCTCGAGGACTTCGCTCGGGTACCGCAGACGAGCAAGGCAGACTATCTCAAGAAGCATCCCCTCGCGGATCTCTGCTGGGATGGCGTGCTTGCGCGCCCGGCTATCTTCTCCTCGACCTCGGGCTCGACCGGCAAGCCGTTCTATTTCCAGCGCACGGAGAATCTCGAAGAGCAGTATTCAGTGCTCGCCGAACTGTTTCTGGGAAATGGTGCGCGCGTCCCGGACGCGAAGCATCCGACGCTCGTCATCATCGGCTTCGGTATGGGTGTTTGGATCGGCGGTACCCTCACGTTCCGGGCGTTCGACCTCGCGAGCCGTCGCGCATATCCGGTGTCGATACTCCCTGCCGGCGTGAACAAGGCCGAGATACTGCATGCGTTGCGCGACCTCGCTCCCTCGTTTGCACAGACCGTCCTTATCGGCTATCCGCCGTTCGTGAAGGACATCATTGATGAGGCAATACGGGAACACATCGATTTGAAGAAACTGAACCTGCGACTCATGTTCGCGGCAGAGTCGTTCACCGAGCGTTTCCGGGACTATCTCGCGCAGAAAGTCGGCATACGGAACGTGCTGCGCGACACGCTCAATATCTATGGCACGGCCGACATCGGCGCGATGGCGTTCGAGACGCCGACGGCGATCCTCCTGCGCCGGCTCGCGCTCAAGAACAAGCAACTCTATCGAGCGCTCTTCGGGCAGGCCGAGAAGCTCCCGACGCTCGCTCAGTACAATCCCGCATACGTATCGTTCGAGGCTCCGGAAGGGGAAATCCTGCTCACCGGCATGAGCGCCATGCCGCTCATCCGGTACGCGGTAGGGGACCAAGGCGGCGTCCTCTCGTTCGATGACGTGGTCCGCCTCTGCCGAGAATCGGGCATCGACCTGAAGAAAGAAGCAAAGCGCGCGAATGCGCCCCTCTATGAACTACCGTTCGTATACGTGTACGCGCGTTCGGATCTGTCGACGAAGCTCTATGGCGCCATCGTTTACCCCGAGCATGTGCGTGAGGCTCTCGAAGAGCGTTCGCTCCAGAGATATGCGACGGGGAAATTCAGCATGCAGACCGTCTCGGGCGCGCGGCATGACCAGTCGCTCCAAGTGAATGTCGAGCTTCGCCCGGGGGTGAAGATCTCCTCGCGCGTGCGGAAGGAAATCCAGGAGCGGGTGCTTGCGCGCCTTCTCGAGAAGAATGCCGAGTATCGCAATAATCACGCGGCGTTCCCCGAGCGCGTGATTCCTGACATCGTGCTCTGGCCGCACGGGGACCCGAAGTATTTCACGCCAGGCATAAAGCAGAAGTGGGTTATCAAGGAACCAGTGCCGAAAACGCGCTAGCATACGCGTATGACTACGAATATCGGGGCATCACTTGCCGGGCTTTCGCAACAGAGTGCGCTCGCGAAACCGGAGCTTCTGAATCTGTCGCAAGGAGAAGATGTCCGCCGGCTCGAAAAGCTCGTCGCGGACGGCGCGGTACGCCGCGTCTGCGATGATTTCGAGGAGCAACATCGGGAGCTGTTCGCAGTGCGCAACCCCTCGCGCGTCTACGCGCCTGATTTCGAAAAAGAATTCCAAGCGCATTACGCCGCGCTCAAGGCCGGGGCGCCGCTCCACGAGCAGGGAGTGTGGGCGTATTTCCCCTGGTCGTCGACCCTTTCCCACCTACTTCCTGAAGGGGAGTACCGGGCCGTTCGCACGGCGCGCAATCGGAATCTCGTTACGGAAGAAGAGCAGAAGAAGTTCTACGACATGACGGTCGGCATCGGCGGCCTCTCGGTCGGCTCATCGGTCGCGTTCGCTATCGCGCTCTCAGGCGGTGGCAAG